>JAUVSF010000575.1 GCA_030597245.1 Acidobacteriota bacterium | reverse complement strand
GGCTTGTAAAAAGCTGGGGGCTGGGTACTATCCTTCGTGCTCGGCCTGTCCTCCGTAGCTCGAAGAGAGAAAGAGGACCTGTCGCGCCGTAGCTCGAAGAGCGAAGGAGGATGCTCGTGGTCGATTTACGCTCCTTCTTCTATTGGTCTTGGGTTTTCTTGGAATCAGGACGGCCTCCCAGCACGGCGTGACCAGTCGTCTTATGGGAGGACGACCTTCCAGATCGATGCTACAGTTCGGCATCCTGGGAGTGCCGTTATTCCAGGTGATCTAGGTGCCCCAGTAGTGAGTCTATGAAGTTTCATGACGCGCTCATCCTCACGGGCCGCCAGCATCTCAGTTGGTCGTTCCCCGGACTTCGTCTCGTAACAACCGATAGAGTCGTTTTGCTGAGTTAATCAGTACCAGGAAGAGGGCGAGACCCAGTGAAATGAGGGCGACCTTACCTGTTATATTAGCAAGACTGTGGTGTCCGATGGCCTGAACGAAGCTGCCTTGGTCGATGGCGACCGAAACGTCCTGCAGAATCGAATAAAGGATTCCGGCTGCAAACAGACCGAGGCCGAGTTCGCCCCAGCGGGTCAGACGATTCTGACGTCCACGAGAGAGCAAGAACAGGTTCCGGGCGAGGGCAATCAGCCACCAGATATCGAGAAGACGAATTGGAAAGCTCACACCGAGTTCTGAAAGGCTAATCAGTCGGGGGCCCTGTGACGAATCTATGAAGAGGATTCCCAGACGGTCAACGAATACATTAAAGAGGAGAAACAGAACCACGATCCCATAGATTCTGAATGTGGTGTGTACAAGTGAGACTCGGTTTGGATCCTCTACCGGTGGAAGGTCTAACGGGTCCCACTCGACTCTGTGCCTGGGAGACGGAACCCATGTTCTCTCGATAACGGCGAAAACGACCACAGCGATGCCGAATGTGGACCATGCAAAATTCCAGAACAGATCGAACCATCTCGCCAAAGCCGAGACGTCTGCTGCGGAAGCTCCGGGACGGGTTAGGGAGAAGGTCGAAAGGGCAACCAGGGCAAGGGTGATGATTCCCGCGATCAGAAAGACCAGTTTAAGGGTCCTTATGAATGCTGGATAGAGATCAGGTCCGATGAGGTAGCGGGGTCTTCTACGGTAGCGTGACGCCACTTCTTCCGGTGATCCAAATTCACGAAGTACCTGGCTGACGAGAGTGGCATCGTAAGCACTGCCGGGTGCCTGGCTGCGTTCCTCGATGGTCTCACTCAACAGCGAGTGCAGTTCATCCATGACATCCGTCCGATCCTTGGAGGGGAGTAGGGCGCCAATTTCATGGACGTAACGCTGAAGCAGTTCATCCGGGCTGATTCTCTCAGTCATTTCAATAACCTCTCTATTACCGTTGCTAACTCGGCCCACTCTGACGACAGAACTGCCAGGGTCTCTTCTCCCAGCTGATTGAGCTGGTAGTACCTGCGGGGACGGCTTTCTTCCAGCCTCCAGGTACCCTGGAGCAGGCCCTGAGATTCGAGCCGTCTCAGTAGCGGATAGAGCGTCCCTTCATCGATTGTCAGCCCCTTTTCGAGTAAGGAGTTCTTGAGACCGTATCCGTACTGCTCTCGTTTGAGCTGACTGAGTACCGCCAGAACGACAGCTCCCCGTCGTAGCTCCAGCTTAAGAGATCCTAACTTTCCTTCCTGTGTATTGACCATTATGATGTATCACATAATACTATGCGCTACATAGTATGTCAAGAACCTGGTTTGAAAAGTTGTCTGAAGCCAACCGGGTGGATTTACAGCGGGTCAATTGTTGAAATTCTGAAAGCTTGGTGGGACAAGAGATTCTTGGTGCCAGACACGGGATCCAACCACTAAATCACTAAGACACAAGAAGACCTTAGTAGTGATTTCGTGCTTTCGTGGTTGATCCCGAATTAACGCCGCCTCGAACACTACCTGGGTATCGGGCCACGCCGGCATCTGGAAACCGGCATCCTCCTTCGCTCTCCGAGCTACGGCGCGACACGTCCGGCATCCGTTCGTCATTTGTCACACCTGCTCCAAGTGTGGATCGATCTCGATAATGGGCTTCGATAGCACCCAACTAAAGACCATCGAGAACACCATAATCAGAATAACACTCGCCAGGACAATGTATACAAACCACGACCTCAAGTTTTGGAACGGGAGGAAGACTTCATCATAAGGGGCTTGGATGATCACCTGCCAGTCCAGCTCAGGAATCCGGTCCTTGATTCTGAAATGAGGCAAGCCAATGAAGACAAGGGGTTTTCCTTCGGGTGCCATAACAGAGTTGTGATTAAGGTCCATTCCGGCAGCTACTTCCTCAATGAATTGATACCGATCGCTGGATTCCGGATCTGACACGATGGATCCATCAGAGCGAACTAACACGGCGACGGTCTCCTGCCCGAATTGCAGACTTTCCAGCAAGGCGAACAGCTCGTCACTATCGACGATTCCCTTGATGATTCCGATCACCTCTCCTGTACTCTGATCCATAATCGGTTCGGCCAATTCAAGGCTGTAAACGCGCGCGCTTTCATCAAACTGGATATCGCTGATAAAACGCTGGCCGCCACCTTCCAGATAGGCGACTCTCCACCAGTTCTCATCTGCCTGAAAGTAGTCACTCACCTTGTTACTCGCTGCCACCAACCGGCCATATCGGTCTGTCACCAAGATTTCCCTGAACGCAACGACCACGCGATTGTGGTCACGCAGGAACAAAGAAGCCGGGTTTTCGAGTATCCCTGCAAGGAACTTGGATTTGGCTCGTTCGAGGGACGGCCATTGCTCCTCGATGCGCTGGATGCTCTGGGCAAACTCCTCTTCATCAGGTTCTTGGCCGTTCGACTGCCGCACGATTTCCTGAATAGCTGGGACTGAAGCGAGGTTCGCGAGTTGCACGCTGACCGTTTCAACGTGTCCGATGAGTTCGGTCTGTAAACGGTCGGCTTTCTGGGCAAAATACGTCCCTACAACTGCTTTGAAACGACTCTCGGCTCGGTTGACAAGCAGTAAGTGACCAATGACCAACGGAGGAATTCCAAGAATCAGGAAAAGGATCAGGATTCGAGGTTCAAGGCGGGAACGACGACGGCTCTGCTTTGGCATAAGACCCTCCTCTTTCTATCTCTATCCTACTGCTACCTGTATGGCAATTGAAAGTACTTTTCGAGAGAATCGAGAGATGGGGGCGATGGTTCGGAGGGTACATTTCGAGTCTGGATATAAGTCAACTCGGGTGTTAATGTTGACTTATGTTAGTGGCTCGATCCTTTGGTCTTGTGATTTGTGCTCTTTGTGACTCAGCGGTGAAGTCCACGACCTGCTTCGTCCTCACCGCTTGAAAGCCCAGTGAAAGACTTCACTGCACTCATTTGCGAACAGAAATGTTCTCCCGTTTCGCAGATAGTCGGGCAATTCATCGG
>JAUVSF010000657.1 GCA_030597245.1 Acidobacteriota bacterium | reverse complement strand
GCTGGCCCGTCGCGGGAGTCGTTGCGTTCCTCGCCCTGATGCTCTGGCGTGAAACCAGAAGGTGACGGGCTGAAGGAAGACTAACCACCAAGGCACCAAGGACACAAAGGAATCCTCTGATTCTTGGTGAATCCTTGGTGGTGAATCCCCTAACTTCAGGTCTTTTTCGCCTTCCCAATTCCGAGGCCCGGAAGGATGTTTTCGAATGGCGAAACCCGGAAGGGGGGTGGGTTGTAGTCTTTCGGCAAGTGGTCTTCCGGGATGTTCGCTGCGTTTCCGTCGCGGATCGAGGAGAAATGGGGGGACATGATTTCAACGCCGGCCCCATGGAACTGATCCTGAATGTTCTGATGAAGTTCCGAATAGATCCGGGGCATCTGAAGCGACTGCCTTGTGTAGGCGTTCAGTTCATAGCTCACATAGAAGTCGTCGAGGCTGGTTTGCAGGACGAAGGGAGCGGGCTCCGACTCGACTAGTTCGGTCGAATTCGCAGCGGCTAGCAGTAACTCGTGAACCTTTCTCCACGGCACATCGTAGCCAATCGTCACAGTCGTGTGCAGAACAAGTCCCTTCTCCCTCGAAAGCGTACTGAAGTTGATAATGTGGTTCGACAATACGAGCGAATTCGCGATCGTAATATCAACGTTCTTGGCTGTCGTCAGTCGAGTGACTAACAGCGTCTTCTCCGTGACATCACCCAGAGTATCAGCGATCCTAACCCTATCCCCTATTTCGAACGCTCGCATATACGTGAGCACGATGCCGGCTACCATGTTGGCCACAGCTCCCGTTGAGCCCAATGAGAAAAGCACTCCCAAAAAGATAGAAACACCCTGAAAAGCAGGAGAATCCGAACCCGGAAGGTAGGGAAACACGACGACGAGAGCAAACGCGATGATCAGAATCCTTGCCAGGTTGAAGGTCGGCTTTGCCCACTCACTATAAAAACCGGGCACCGTGATCCGTTCATTCTCAATGCCTTTGAATACCAGACGGGTAAACTTCACAAAATACCCGGCAAAAGCCAGGATCACGACCGCAATAACCAGGTCGGGCAAGTAGTCGATAATGGCGAGCACGACCGACATGAACGCTTCAAGCACATAGTTGAAGAGACTTGTCGCCCAGGGTTCGGTCCAGGGGATCAGGCTGAACACTATCTGGACGTAGACGGACACAACCAGGGCATACGCGAAGATGCGAAGGACCCGAACCAGAGTGTTGAGCAGTTGTGAAATATCTCTGGTAGATAGAAACTCCTGGTCCTGGAAGCGGAGTGACTTAATCCAGGTCCCCTCCCAGAGCCGTAATCGCCGACGAACGGCATCGAAGAGCCTTCTTACACCTTTGACAGCCAGCACTAGCAGCAGCGTGGCAATGACCGCAGCAACCACGTCCAGCAGGATCTCACTCCAGTTGAGGGTCTGAAAAAAGGCTGCGACATCAGCCAAGAGCTTTTCAAAAGTGGATTCAATACTTTCCAGCATTTCAACTCTCCCAAGCTATTCCAAGATGCTTTGTGGGTAAGGGCTGGTCAAACCGTTTCCCGCACAATAGGCAAAACTGGATCAACGAAGCATTAAAGCAGCGTCGCAGGTTGTTCCACTGTTCCCGAAAACAGACCGCAGCGTACAGTACAGCGATTCAGGCTACGACGTCCCTTCGCGAAGCAGTTCGTCGATCGTTTCATCCGGAACGCCGAGCGTGTCCCGATTCTCTTTGAGCCACTGTCGGAAGTCCTTCAGGATCTCCTCAGTCCATCCGGTATCAATCTGACCGGGAGTGTACTTACCCTCTCGGAGCCTCTGGTGTCCAAAGCGATCGCGCACCATGACGCGCTCAGCCCGCGTGACTACTTTTTCCGCGAGATGAGGAGGAATGAAGATGACTCCTTCACGCTTTGCCAGAACCACATCTCCGGGGAAGACGGTAGCCTGGCCGATTCGGATGGGTGTGTTCAATCCGAGCAGCATCATTTCTCGAATGGCCGTCGGATCCCATCCTCGTACGAAGGCATTGAATCCCTCAATCTCTTCGAGTCCTTCGAGATCTCTCAAGGAGCCGTCAAAAACTACCCCGTTACCCGATTTCGCGTAAATAGAATTCCCCAGGTTGTCGCCAATGAGCGTCCCGTCTTTGACCTTGCCGAAAGCATCGGCAACGTACACGTCTCCCTTCTGCAGTGCGTCAATCGGCCAGGAGTTCATGGCAGCAACGCGTCCTTCTGAGTGCCCGCGGTCCAGCATTCTCTTCTGCACGTCGGGCCGGTTCGGGACATACATGGCTGTCAAGGCTCGACCCACAATCGGCTCGTCTTGACGAATCATCATCCAGCCGCCTTCAAACTGGTTATTGAAGCCCGCTTGCCGCAAAACGCCCCAGGCCTCCTCAATTGAGACCTGCTTCATGCGTTCCAGAATGGCGCCGGGCACGCGCGGACGACCGTCATCAAACCGTTCCCCCTGCCACTCCTTCGTATAGAAGATCAGCTGCTCCCGGGAAATCGTCTGGGCTACAAGATCAGAAGCGACAAGGCCTAAAACAAGCAGGGCCACGAAACCGAGTCCAAACCTTTTACTAACTTGCATGTTCCTCTCTCCACTAAGCTGTCAGGGTTAATCCCATATATTCCAACCAGACCGTCGAAAAAGGCTAAAGCTCCCAGCCCGGCCTGTACCTTCTCGTCAACAACTGGTTCGCATCAGTCGAATTCCTGAATTGTTTGGCGGCGGCGTCCCATTGCAACTTCTTGTTGACCCGTAAAGCGACGTTACCAAGACAAATCGTCTCGCAGAAGGGAAAGATCCGTTCATAGCCGGCACCTGACGGAGGTCCCCCCTGACAGG
>JAUVSF010000626.1 GCA_030597245.1 Acidobacteriota bacterium | reverse complement strand
GTAGGCCTCAGGATGGTCGAACGAGGCGTGAGGTATCGGCGGGTCTCTATCCAGGTGATCGTACCACATCTCTGTTGTCTGAACGACGACGCCGGCCTGTTTGGCCTTAGCTTCAACGTACTCCGACCAGTATTTCCCCCACTTTGGCGGTGCCGCTGTTTCATTGTCCATGCAGTAGAGGATGTGGCCGAACTTCAACGAGTGGGAAAGCATTTTATCAACAAAGCGCCGCTGATACTTCAGCACGGTTTTCTGGTTCCTTACTGCGGGCACCGACTGGAAGAAAACGTTTTCGCAATGGCCGGGGCGATGGTCAACTCGTTCCGAAAGCCCTGTCTGTTCAGCCGAATAGTTCATGTTATTCTTCGGGTTAAATGGATGCCGCTGCCAGGGTTCGCGATAGAAGTCGTATGTGGCCCAGATTTCCACCTGCACGATGATGTCCCGTTTGCAGGTTGCTTTGAGGAAGTTCTCAAACCGCCGCCAGTATTCATTGTTCCATTGGTTCAGGTTGAATTTCCCGTTCACTCGCTCAAATGGCCAGACATTACCCTCGTCCCGGCCACTCATCGTGCAGCGAACGTAATTACCGCCGACTGACTTGAGCAGATTTAGCTGCTCGATTAACCGCGCGCCGGTCCATTGAAACAGGTTGTCGTCATCCGACCCGCCCAGAAGCAGCAGGGGCTTGCTCTTGTATTGCCAGTAATGGGGGTTTGCTTTGTAGGGCTGCACGCGGCTTGCGTCTTGGGCGACCGCGATTTCCTGTTCCGATCCAGCACAACTTGCCACTACGAGAACCACACACAATCCGAGCTTGACAGACCTGCCAATTTCCACGAAGTTTTCTCCTTGTTATCTTTAATGTGACTGGGACCGAGGAACCCGAGATAGTCGCAAGTCGGCCGCCGCGCACGAGTTGGCGTGGCGATCATCATACCAAGCAGTCCTCACCCGTAGGGACGAAGCTCCTTACGAGCGGCTCTAACCAATGGTTCGGAGTCGGTCCTCCTGGGGCGTCCACGGGCTTGCTCCGGTTTCCCCGCAGTCACTCCGTTGTTGTTCTGGTTACCGGCTGAAAAGGGCGCGTTCCTTGCGCCACAGTTCCAGCCACAATTCCCTCTCATAGAACGACAGTTCCTTGCCCTCGGAGTCGGCCACGCGCAGCGAGATCGTTACAATCCGTGTGTCCTCCGGCACGCTGGTCAGATAGACGTTTTCCACCAAAATCGCGCTGGCGGCGGGAACGTGCGAACTTTTGGCACCGGTGAGGAGGCTCTTGCCGTCCGCTTCCATGTTCCAGGAGACTTGGCAGTTCTTGAACTCACGCGGCAGGTCGTTGGCAACCCAGATTTGCATGCAGTTGCCGCCCTTCTGAATCTGAAACAAGGGAACCAGCGGCCGGTTCAGCTTGGCCATTTCGTAATAGGCCTTCTTGGGACAAAGATTGGAACTGACAATCGCCTTGGGCCAGAAGCTCGGCAGCGGTTCGGCAAAGTAGAACATGATATAGCCCGACAACCTATGGGGCGATATCCGAAACAGCGTGGTCCTTTCGGCCAGTAGAAGTGCTTGGTAGTTCTGGCTGGCTTCGATGTATTGCCCCAGGTTCGTGGGCGTCTTTCCGCGGAAGCCGACTAGCTGTTTCAAGTCGGCTTTTTGCACCTGGTAATATCCTTTCAAGACATCCACGTCGGGGGAATCCGGCACTTCGAATTGCGGAGGAAAGATGGACTTCATGGTCTCGAAGGAGTCGAGGGCTTCGGCACCGAATTCGCCCAGCACTACTTTCTCGGCGACTTTGTCAAAGCTCGTCCACGCAAAATTATCGATCTGGTCTATTTTCCTGGCCAGATTCCACACTTCTCCGCGCTTGGAATACCAGCCTTCGTAACTATGGTAGTCGTAGACGATGTGTCCCGAGCATTCTTCGGGAAGCACCGTTTTTCGGAGACCGCTGACCGGCATGACGATTCGCTCCGGATCAACCTTGAGCACTTCGTCGACAATTCGCTTTGCCAGACTCGTGTCCAGCGTGATCTCATTGGCGAAGCAGAGCAAGACAACACCCGGATTGTTGTAGCACTCTCTGGCCAGGGGCCGGGCAGTGGCGATCCACTCGGTAGGCGAGGTGCGACCGATTCGGCCGTTGCCATACCCTTGGTCCTGTTCCGACATGATGCCGAGCCGATCCATGTATTCCCGCACCTCGGGGAAGCTGACGTGCTGAGTTGCTCGGACCATGTTGAAATTGGCGAGTTTCAGCATCAACAGGCAATCGACAAGCTTCCCCTCCTGTCCCCAAAACCACCAGAGATTCAGCCCGCCATTGACATTGGCCCCGCGCAAGAACACCGGCTTGCCGTTCAGGTATAACGTGCCGGGTATTACTCCGGACTTTTTGCTGTCTTCCACCGAGGCCACGGAGAAGGATCGACAGCCAAAGAGGGCATCCTTGCCGTCAAGCACTCGATCGCCGTCTCGGAGCACGACTCTGCACCGATAGAGGTAGGGAGTTTGGGGCGACCAGAGTCTTGCGCCGGGAATCGGTACCGCGATCTTGTGTTCACGGAATCCTCCAGGCAACTTCCGGGTGATGGTTTTCTGGAAAGACAGCCCCTTGAAGTTCTCGGGGATTATCCGAACGTCGATTGATACCTCGCGGCTCGTCGGTGCGTCGACCTCCACCTTGACGTTGACGGTCTTGTCCTGGAGGCTGGCCCGAGCGAATACGGCTCCAATGGTGGTCTCCCCGGTGTATTCGAGATAGACTCGGCGGAAAATCCCACCTCCGCCGCCCATATGGGTGGATATCCCCTGCGGCCCATTCGGCCCATCCGGTCCGGTCAGGCCGAGCAGAAACTAATCTTGGTTGCCCGGAGTGTAACGGGGGCTGTCTGACGCTGGTGCCGGAAACGGCCCCCAGTAAGCAACCGGTTCACCGTAGCCCGGGCCGTCGATAACGCGGACCGCCAGGACGTTATCCTGTTGGAGAGCGTCGGTGACGTCGAAACGGAACGGCTCATAGTAAGTCGCGTGTGACCCGAGCAGCTTTCCGTT
>JAUVSF010000342.1 GCA_030597245.1 Acidobacteriota bacterium | reverse complement strand
CCGTCAAGCTTCCGTGCCCGTGGTTTTCAAAAGCCCGCACTGGAATCCAAGACTTTCACTACTTAAGTGGTGAGTGCCGATGCTGTAGGGTTTCACCGGGGCGATTCGTTGACCGGTGGCGACTCGCGGGGAATCCGCCAGCGTAGATTACCCAACCACTTCCAGTAGGTCTCTTCGGCCAGATCGACCTCCGCTATGGCGATACTCCCTTCATCAATTGCCTCTGAAAGAAGCTCTCCCCTTGGACCCCAGATCCCGGTCTTTGAGTCATAGCTGGAAGTCACCAGATAGATCTGATTCTCAAGTGATCGTGCGGTATAGAGGGGCTCCTTTCCCCCCCAGATTGGCAGCAGAATGACTTCTGCTCCAAGATCTGCCAACCTTCGAGCTCCCTCAGGAAACTGGATATCCCAGCAGATCAAGAGACCTACCCGCCCAAAATCGAGGTCAAAAACTGGAAACTCAGAGCCGGGGGTCAAGCCGCCCTCAATCTCCTCTCTGGGTAGACTCACCTTCCGGTACTTACCGACTAGCCTTCCGTCGCGTCCCATCAGGACGGCCGTGTTGTAGCAAGTCTTCTCTTCGCGTTCGATCAGGCCGGCTACGATGTTAACCCTGCGGCGCTTGGCAAGGGCACCCAGCAATTTTGTACTCGGACCAGGAACCGGCTCCGCGACTTCGAGATAGGTTTTCCCGGTTCCCACCGACGTAACACCTTCGGGGAGGCATACAATGTCCGCGCCTTCATCTGCCGCCAGTTCTACGAAACGAGAGAACTCCTCGAGATTCTGTCTTGGCCCCGTACTGTTCTGAGGACGGTAGTTAACCGTGGCTAACTTCACTCTACGGTGGGCTGGAGCCGCTGCACTCTGGAATCTAACGTTTCTCCACCGGACCTCCCCTTCGCTATCCCAGCGGAGAATCAAATCGACCTGTGCAGCGGTGGCCCCCTCAGGGGCGCGAATGACCTCGCTCAATTCCTTCCAACCACTTCCACGGTCTACGAGATTCGATGGATAATCGGGATAACCCACGCGCAGGCCATCGGCACCGATCCAATCGACCTGGGCTAGAACTGAGCGGCGGACCAGCGCTACTCTCTCAGCTCGATACTCGACTTCAAACCCGTAGAACTGATTCTCTTTGACTGCGTACACTCTCCGCCAGGCGCCGTTGCAACGGAAAGAACCTGACGAGCGCAGGATCAGTGTGCCGGATTCAGCGTCCTGGTCATACTTCGGCTTGAGCGCTTCCCGCTGGGCATAAGGTCTCCAGTCTTCCAACGGTGCACTTCCTGCAGGCAGAGATCCAGCATAAATAAGTGTCAGAAGCAAAAGAGCTAAAAGGAAAGGTTTCTTCATTTTAAGTCCTAGCAATTCGGGCGAGCATAGGACCTCTCGCCGTGCGTGTCAATGGCCAGTTCGAGTGAATAGACGAGAGCCCCGGTTCGAATCTTGTTTGCGGCAACAAGGTTTACGCACTAGAATTTCAAGGCCCGGGTCTTAAGTGCTCGACAATGATTAGGGTACAAAGAATCATGACTGAGAATCGAGTAGACATAGCAAGAGCCGTCACAATTCCTGGAGAAGACAAATGAGACAGGAAATGTTCGCTCAAGAAGTGACTGTACTTCGTGACACTTTTCGCCGCCTTCTGCGGCGTCATGCAAGTCCGAATCTGTCGAAGATGATCGAAAAGACTCACCCAGCCGACCTCGCCCATGTTTTCCGGTTCTTGAGTGAAGAGGAGCAGGCCACACTCTTCCAGATCATGGTGCCCTGCGAGCAGACAGCGGAGTTTTTGAGTGAGCTTGATGAGTCCGTGATAGTTGAGCTTCTCGAGGACGAGGACCCCCTGAGAATCGCCCAGATAATCCGCCATGACAGTTCAAACATCCAAGCCCAAATCCTCGGGCTGTTTCCTGAAGAGCGAACTAGATCGATTCTCGAGCTGTTGAAGGCGGAAGAACAAGCCGAACTTGAAGAGATCATGGCCTATCCGAAGGACAGCGCCGGTGCGATCATGGACACCGACGTATTCACACTGCCCGAGGAGACTCTGGCCAGGGAGGCGATCGCAGCGTTACAGGACCATGCTCACGCCGGCATGGTTTTCTACCTCTATGTGCTCGGCGAAGAAGAGCGCTTAGTGGGCGTGATTTCTCTTCGTGACCTGGTCACCACACCTCCGGAGAAGAGACTCGGCGAAATCCTGGTGAAGAACGTCCACACCGTCCTGCCGGAAACCGATCAAGAGGAAGTGGCCCGTATTTTGGCTCGATACAACTACCTGGCTTTACCCGTTGTCGATTTAGAAGGGAAGCTGCTCGGAATCGTGAATGTTGATGAGATTGTCGATGTCATTAGAGAAGAAGCGACCGAAGATTTTCTGCGCATGGCAGGAGTTGGTAAAGACAGAGAAATTCTCTTTCGATCTACGTGGGAGAATGCAAAGTCTCGCTTGCCGTGGCTGTTTGCCAGCTGGATGGGTGGTGTGCTGGCTGCGGCCATCATTGGAAGATTCGAACTGACTCTGCAAAGCGTTCTTGCTCTGGCAGCTTTTATTCCAGTCATCATCGGCATGGGCGGAAACATCGGAACCCAATCCTCAACGATTATTGTTCGGGGTATTGCCACGGGGCGTGTGGTTTTCGGCAATGCAGCCCGTGTGGTCTTCAAAGAGATCCGCGTTGGACTCATCCTCGGAGTCTTTTATGGGCTCCTGCTTGGTATTTTCGCTTACCTGCGTGTCCTGGACGCTCCGCCAACACTGGGTCTGGTCGTGGGCGTCAGCGTCTGCGTTTCAATGGTGCTTGCCGCCACCATAGGGTCTTTTGTACCCATTTTCCTGAAGCGACTAAACATTGACCCGGCCATTGCCACCGGACCATTTGTAACCACGAGTATTGATATCCTCGGCGTCCTGTTCTATTTCGTCATCGCCACAGCGCTGCTCGTGAACTAGCGATAGTTGATACCAGTTTCCAGATGCCGGATGCTTGTGGTCCGTGCTAGCAGAGGGCCTCCCCCCGAAACTTTGTCGTAAGCTTAATCGTAAACTTCGGCGAACTTATTGGCGAATCGACAAGGTTCACGACAAAGCTCGCGACGAAGGGAACCGATCCGGTACCCTCCTTCGCTCTTCGAGCTATGGAGGACTGGGATCTGGGAGCCAGGGGCTGGGGATCAAACCACTAAATCACTAAGACACCGGAAGATCTTATTAGTGAATTCGTGCTTTAGTGGTTGATCCTGTTTCCCCCCGGGCCAAACGGGCATCCGGCATCCGGCATCCGCCTTCGCTCTCCGAGCTACGGCGCGACAGGTCCCCCTTGGCTCTTCGAGCTTGGGTTGTTCCGTTTTGGGCAACAGACCCTGGAGTCAGTGGATACCTCCCCTTTGTAGCAACCTTGGCGTTACCAGCCACTGCAGAACCCCGCGGGCGGACGAAACCTCACGCCAGGTCAAAACCGAGAATCTAATACAGGCTACCGCTGCCGTAGGGAGCTTGATCATGCCGCCTCCCAAGAGAAGACTGGCCGTGTCTTCCCAGGTAGGGTTATGCCCTACCAGCATCAGGCGCTCGACATCCGGAGCTTGGTGAGAGACCAGTTGCACCACTTCCATGGATGAAGTGGCGTAGAGTTCGTCTGTTACTACCAGGTGGGTCTTCCAGCCACCCGCTTCAGTAGCAAGCTTGGCTGTCGTGTGTGCTCTCACAGCAGAAGAGGTCACTACCAGGTCGGGCGCACAGTTGACCTGCTCGAGGAATCGACCGATCAGCTTTGCTGCAGCTCTGCCGCGAGGTGCCAGTGGTCTGTCATGGTCTCTTCCGTATTCCGCATTCCAATCAGACTTTCCGTGGCGTAAGAGAAGCAACTCTTTCATGATTCAACCTCCCGCAGATCATTTAACGACTAGTTGTCAACACCCTCCCGGGAGTCTCAAGACTTTGTCATCGACCATTTTTGTTAAACTGAGTTTAGACTAAACCTCCGGGAATATGCTGTTCTCTTAAACCGGAAGTACAGGGGGTTGTTTATGGGATCGACTGCAGTCAGGGTTGCCGGGAAGCCTTCACGAGGGCCCAAGAAAGCCGCCAGTGCGCCAAATTTGAATCATCCCACGTATTACGTCAACCGTGAGCTCAGTTGGCTGGAGTTTAATCGTCGTGTTCTTGCGGAAGCTCTCGATGAGAACAACCCGCTACTTGAACGAGTGAAGTTTCTCTCCATATTCTCAAGTAATCTGGATGAATTCTTTATGATTCGAGTGCCGGGCCTGCGCCGTCAACTGGCGGCAGGAGTCCTGAAGGCGCCGCCCGACGGTCTGACCCCGGCTCAGCAGCTTTCCCAGATCTGGGAAAAGTTGCTTCCCATGCTGAATACAGTAACGGATTGCTGGAAGGCTGAGCTTTGCCCTCAGCTCTCCAAAGAGGGAATCCGACTTGTCCCCTACAAGGATTTGAAAAAGAAACAGCGCAAGGCACTCCGGAATCTGTTTCAGCGAGACATTTTTCCCATCCTCACCCCTCTTGCCTTTGATCCCGGCCATCCATTCCCTCACATCTCAAACCTCAGCATCAACCTGGCCGTCATTATCAACGACCCCAGTTGCGGTACCAGGTTTGCGCGAATCAAGGTTCCCCATAGTCTGCCTCGACTGTTAAGGGTTCCGAGTGAAGAGGATGCCGAGAGCTATGAGGGCCTTGGACTGGAGGAGTTGAGCAGCACCGAGTTTGTCTGGCTCGAGGATGTCGTATCGGCGAACCTGGATCTGCTCTTTCCAGGGTTCGAGATTGTCGGCGCTTATCTGTTCCGAGTTACCCGGAATGCAGATGTTGAGATTGAAGAGGACGAGGCTTTCGATCTCTTGGTGGCAACCAAGGAAATGGTGGGGCAGCGCCATTTTGGTTTTGCCATTCGGCTTGAAGTTGACCCCAACATGCCCAAGGAGTTTCTGAACATTCTCATTAGTAAACTGGATCTCGCACCCTACCAGATCTATCTCGTCGATGGGCCGGTGGGGCTTACGGATGTGATGCAGTTGGCAAGTCTGGATCGGCCCGATCTCAAGTATCCGCCGTTCCAGCCTGTCATCGGCCCTGCATTTACTGCTGAGGCGAGCACCTTCAGCATCCTAAAGCGTAGGAATCTTCTCTTTTACCATCCTTATGACAGCTTTAGTCCACTTGTGAGGTTCGTCAGAGAAGCGGCGAGAGATCCGGATGTGCTGGCGATCAAACAAACCCTCTACCGGGTTGGCCCCAATTCACCGATTGTCCAGGCACTGATGGACGCGCGAGCAAACGGAAAGCAGGTATCTGCCCTTATTGAATTGAAGGCCAGATTCGACGAGGAGAACAATATCGAATGGGCGCGTGCGCTGGAGGAGGCCGGTGTCCATGTCGTCTATGGCCTCCTCGGCTTGAAAGTCCATGCCAAGATGTGTCTCGTTGTGCGGAAGGAGCGGGGTGGCTTGGCTAGCTACGTTCATCTGGGAACGGGCAACTATAATCCTGTGACCGCAAGAATCTACTCAGATTTGGGTTACCTGACGCGAGACCCTGAGATCGCTTCGGATGTTTCGGTACTCTTCAATGCGTT
>JAUVSF010000023.1 GCA_030597245.1 Acidobacteriota bacterium | reverse complement strand
TTGGACCGTCGCTAGCTGACTCAGGATTACGCTTCCTGAAACACCCACTATGAAGGCGATGCCCCCGGTAACGATCAAGAATACGACGGCCACCGCCGACGTTTGTTCTCGATCAGATTCAAACAATAAACCAGCCCAGAAAAACAGGCTTGCGGCGACCAGAACCGAAAGCCGGCCCAACCCTTCGGCTAGCCCCCAACTGTATTGGAAAGCTGGAAGCAGAAGAAGATAGAGAGCCAAAGCCAGGGCTAACAACGCCAGCAGCCAGTACCACCAAGTGTTCTGGATTCCCGATAAGAGTGCCACACAGAGGACCGCCATAACGACTACAATCCAGGGGAACCACTGTGCGCTTTCGACGGGCGGAAACTGTGGCCATCCCTGAATTCCGCAGTATCCGGTCAAATAACCCAATGCCATGGCCAGCGGTGACAGCCGTTTGGGAAACACAAGAAGTGCCAGTCCCGTTACTGTTCCTGGAATCAGTACGGCATAGAGGGCCGTAATCTCAAGAATCTAAAATTCCATCGGTCAACTCGGACTCCCGGTCTCCTGACCTGACTATTGGCGTTTTACCAGAATATCTGCTGAGCAATGTACTTCGTCGCCTCCCATTTGAAGCATGTTCGTCATTCCAAACTCGCTGCGTTTGATGGTGAATTCGGTTTGGAGTCCGACGTTGTAGTTGCCGCGCCGATCTTCGCCTCTGCCGATCTGCTTCAAAACGAAGGTCAGCGGTTGGCTCACTCCATGAAGCGACAGATCTCCGGTGACTTCCCAAGCCGTTTCGTAGCCTTCGACTTGAGCTTTCTTGATGTTCGAGCTCTTGAAGGTCATTACTGGAAACTGTTTGGCGTTTAAGAAATCGGGGCTCTTGAGATGCTGGTCACGCCGTTCGTTCCCTGTGTCGACGCTGTCGGTTTGAATCGTAATTTCAAGTGAGCGCCTGCCGGCGTCAGATTCGTCCCAGTTGGCTGATCCAGTGAATTTGGTGAATCGTCCGATCACGTAACTGAAGCCAGCACGTTTTACCTTGAAGTTAATAAAAGTATGGGCGGTATCAACCTGGTAGGTGTCCGCGCTGAAAGCCATGCCGACAGCTAAACTTAGGATTGACCCAAGCCCGAAGATTCGAATTATTCTGCACATCATTAGTCAGATTCCTCCTTGCTGCATGAATTGTGCTTTTTCACTGGAGAGAAACCGAGCGGGTTTTCCACAGCTCAGTGAGAGTTGTACGTATTTGAGATCATATTACGATCAGACCGGCATTTAGTTTCAGCCAACAGAAAAGAAAGCGAATCTAGACTGTTCTCTTGAGCCACACCGCGTGCTCAGATGTTGGACAGAGCTTCCTTGACCCTTTCCGGAGTCATTGGAAGCCGGAAGAGACGTGCTCCAGTGGCGTCGAAAATCGAGTTGGCGATCACGGCTCCCACGCAGATGATTGCCGGTTCACCGCCTCCCTGTGCCGGATCCTCCTTTAGATCCAATATGACAGTCTCAATTTCCGGTAACCAGGAGAATCTGGGGATCTTGTATGTGTCGAAGTTGGAATCGTGAATTGCCCCTCCAGTGAACCGGATTTCCTCAGTCAAGGTATAGCCAAGCCCCATCATGACGCAGCCTTCCATCTGCAGTTCAGCTCCGGCGGGATTAACGCACAATCCCATATCCTGGGCACAGATGACTCTCTTGACTTGAACCTTCCCGGTTCTCCGATTCACCTGCACTTCGGCGATGTGAGCAACGTAGGTGCCGGCGTCGATTCCCGTGGCAACTCCAAAGCCTCGCCCGGAGGGGGATTTGACTGGTTTCCAGTTGGCCTTCTCGGCCACAGCCTCCAGTACTCTCCTCATCCTCTTGTCTTTCAGATTCTGTAATCGGAACTCGATAGGATCGAGTCCAGCCCTGGCTGCCAGCATGTCGATATGTGACTCTCTGGCAAAGGTATTGGTGTTGTTTGCCGGGGCCCTCCAAGCTCCGGTGCCAAAGGGATGACCTCCATCACCAGCTCTCCAACCGGAACCGTACACAACGGTTTTATGGTGGGGAATGTCGTAGTACTGCTCACTCCCTCTCTGGCCTGCCGAGTAGACGCGGTAGTCCCAAAAAGAGATTGCTCCCGAGGCTGCAGTTCCTGCCTTGATCTTCACAACGGCTGCCGGGCGAAAGGTGTCATAAAAGAACTCTTCGGCGCGTGTCCAGGCCACTTGAACCGGCTTTCCCACCGCCTTGGAAAGACGGACCGCTTCCAGTGCCTGCCGGTTACTGGTCTTTCCACCGAAACCACCCCCGACAAAGGGCGTTATTACCCTGACCTTCTCGGGTAGCACGCCAAGTTGCCGGGCAGCGGACTCTTTCAAGCGGAACGGCGTCTGAGTCGAAGCCCATATTGTCGTCTTCTCGCGTTGCACATCAGCCAGCGCTGTGTGTGGTTCCATGGGTGCATGAGCCACATAGCCGTCGAGGTAGGTGGCCTCAATTACTTGCTCGGCAGCCTGCTCGCCTTCGGCCAGGGTCCCCCCTTGGGCAACGGTTTCGCCTGCCGGAGAGGACCTCAGAACATGCTCGAAAATCGTGTCCTGGTTCAGGTCCGACTCCGGAAGATCGAAGTCGGCCTTGACTGCTTTGAGTGCCCTCGCAGCAATGTCTGGATACTCGTGAAGCACCGCTACAAGGTCCCCCTGTTCGACAACGTGGACGCCCTCCTGCTTGCGGGCGGCCGAGGTATCAACGCGGGTAACTTTGGCAGCATGAGAGGGTGGCCGAAGTATGCTCGCGTAAAGCATGCCGGGCCTTCGAATGTCGCCTGCGTAGAGAGCCTCCCCCGTAACCTTCACTTTTGCATCTTTTCTGAGAGCGGGCTTCCCAGTGATGGTGAATTCTGAAGGAGTGTCCTCGACTGCCTTCCGATCCAGTTTCCGAACGATCCTCTGTCCCTTCGTCAGTTCTCCATAGGTGATGCTTCTGCCGGCGTGGTCGTGGACCGCCCCGTTTGCGGTTCTTAGCTGGTCTCTTGGTACACTCAACCTCTCGGCTGCCAGTTCAACGAGCACGGCCTTAGCCTCTGCTGCCGCAGCCCGAAAAGGTGGACCAAAGAAGCGGGTTGTCATTGAGCCGAACGTTCCCATGTCCCAGGGACACCGGTCGGTATCACCCATCACCATCTCCACGGTGTCCAGTTCAACATCGAGTTGTTCGGCCAGCATTTGCGCCAGCGACGTAACGATCCCTTGCCCCATCTCAATCTTGCCCGTGAAGCCGGTTACCTTGCCATCTTCTCCGATTCGAAGGAATGCGTTTAGATCGTCAGGGAGTTGTTGGCCCCGTCGCCGGCCACCCTGCTGGGCACCTAATCTTGGGATGGAGACGAGAATGACGATTCCGGCACCAAGGAGCTTGACGAAGTCTCTGCGGTCCATCGGAAATGCCGCTTCGGGGTTGGCGATGTCCTGAAAGTTGCGTTCCAAACAGGCATCAAACACATCGATTTCGGAATGCGAATTGTCTTTCATCATCAGACTCCTCGCATTTCTTTTGCGGCAGCTTCAATTGCCTGGACGATTCTCTTGTGAGCTGCACAACGGCAGAGGTTGACTTCCATCTGCTTCAGAACTTGCTCACTGGACGAACGCGGATTATTCAAGAGGACCCCGTAGGCATTGACGACCATACCCGGGATGCAAAAGCCGCACTGGAGGGCATCGTGCTCGATAAAGGCTCGCTGGACAGGGTTCAGCTCGCCCTTTTGGGCCAAACCCTCGATAGTCAAAACTTCTTTTCCGGCAACAGACCGGATGCTGTGACGACAGGAGCGAACCGCTTGCTTGTCCACAAGGACGGTACAAGCTCCGCACAGGCCCTTGCCGCAACCATACTTGCTTCCCGTCAATTCCAAGTCAGTTCGTAAGACCCAAAGCAGTTGGCGACCGGGGTCGACAGAGAGTTCGATGGCTTGCCCGTTGAGTTTGAATTGGATTGTTTCCTTCATCAAAACCTCCGATGGACTTGGCCTGGATAGTGAGTTAAAACTTGGGTTGACACTGCAACAGGAGCATGTGCGTTGGCGAAGGCCCAGCAATTGAAAAGTCAAGAAGCACTTAAGTCAAATCTGTTGCTCAATACTAGATGTTACAGGTGAAAAGGTCTACTGTTTCGACGTTGCTGGACAAAGTTGCCTAGGAGTCTGCCCGGCAGTCGGATCAAACTGGAGTCGATTCCCGGCACGCTGGTTTGAGGTCAAAGGCGACATCTACAAACTTTTTGACGAGTGGGACCGTTGGGGCTAACATCGAGTGACGTTCTACGGCGATCACAAAAGGGCTGTTTGCAACGTCGCAAAGTTGCTCGACTTTGAAGTCAAAGAAGGGGCATAGCCGCGTACCGAGAGGAACTGTGAAAATGGCCATGGAGATTCAACATACTTTGAACTGTCTTGCTGTGCTGCCTCTGACTTTATTCTTGGCGGCTTGTGAAAGTACACCCCAACAGCCTGATGAACCGTTACCAATGTCCGTTGAACTTAGAGCTCAAGCCATTGAGAACATTGCCGAAAGCCTTAGGAATTCAGTTGAGATCGCCGCCGGTCGTTTCCCTGTGGCCACGGAAGAGGGGGTTTGGAAATTTAACGATGGTGGTTGGACCGGGGGCTATTTTGCCGGCATGCTCTGGCTAATGTATGCGGAAACTGGCGAACAGTATTGGCGAGAGCACGCGGAGAAATACACTTGGCTGCTGGAGAAGTACAAGAGCAACGTGGATATGAGCGATATCGGTATCCTTTATTGGCCCTCCTTTGACCTGGGTTATTCTCTTGCGCACGATGAAAGAATGCGTGAAGTAGGACTGGATGGGGCCCGGAGCATGATGAAGCGCTTCCTTCCTGGTGGAGGCTACATGCAAAACTGGGGAAGGCTGGGTGAAGAAGATCAGATGGGATTCGTCATCATCGATTGTTTGATAAACCTTGACCACCTTTACTGGGCTGCCGATGAGACCGGTGAGCCGTCGTTCTCACAGGCGGCGACAAGCCATGCTGAACGTACTCGAGTCAGCCATGTAAGGCCGGACTACTCGAGCTTTCAGGTGGTGGAGTTCAATCCCGACACAGGTGAAATGCTGGGGGGATTCACGAAGCAGGGGTACACAGATGAGAGCACCTGGAGCCGAGGGCAGTCTTGGGGGATTTACGGATTCACCCGGGTCTATAAGCATACCCAGGAGCGGAAGTTTCTGGAGGCTGCGATGAGAATGGCAGACTGGTTCATTGAACGCCTGCCCCCCGATTTTGTGCCCTACTGGGACTTCTCTGCGCCTGGAATCCCCGACGAGCCTCGAGACACGAGCGCTGCATCAATGGCGGCTTCAGCCATGTTGGAGCTGGCAACTCTTGTGGAAGACCCGGACAGGGCCAACCACTATCGCAGGACAGCCGGTAAGATCCTTGCCTCGCTAACTGAGAACTACCTTACGCGAGACCTGTCAGGCCGCAATGATGGTGTTCTCAGCGGAGGAACCTATTTCTACGGGATTGGGAGGAGCGTCGGTCAGGCGGATATTTGGGGGGATTTCTACTATCTCGAGGCCCTGCAGAGGTGGCCGGAATAGCACCTCTCCACAATCCGGATTGTCGCCGGACAGAGCAGCCGGGGAACGGATGGTAAAAGGAGTTTTCTACTCGACGGTGACTTCCGAGAACGCAGAGGCGCGGTTCCTGAATTCGGTGGAAGCAACGAACTCGGCGACATATACTAACAACCATCCCGAAACTCAGAATGGGAGTCATCAAATGTTTCGACCGGCGATCGTGCTTCTATTTCTCGTTCTCTCCGGAGCGGCCTGCAGCAACCCCAACACACTGCTCGTCGTTTTCGAAGGCACCGAGTCCGAGCACAAATGGGCACTGCAGGACCTGGATCCACCTCTACCGTCCAACTGGTCTTCTTACGAGTACACCTGGTTCTGGAGTTCAGGCATTCGTCGCCTCAGAGATTCTTCCTCTTTGCCTACGACCGGAGTGGCCCGCGGCGCGTAGTCATCCAGCCTTTCGGGCAAGACGTGTGGATCCGCGCGGCGGTACCACTGAAATACTTCCAGCGGAGAGACTATGGTCCGTCCATGGCTCTGGTTAACAACAAGCCTACGAATTCCTTCTGGATGTCTGTCTGGGGGCCGTTCGGATCGATCGACTCGGTCGAGGCCCTGGGGGTCACGATGCAGTATCCGATCGGGAGCCCTACATTGGAGATCCGATCAATTCGGCTAGCCAAGGAAGACCCTGGATCAGAGATTCTGGAGAAACTTCCGGTTGTGGATGAGTTTGGCCAGTGGATTCATGCGGATTGGCCACGCAAGGCCAGGAGCCTGGAGCAACTGAAGGAGGAGTGGGCCGAGGAGCAGGAGTCGCTGGGCCCCGGCGATTTTGAGTACTGTAGTTTCGGAGGCTATCTGAGAACTGAGGTGGAAGCGACAGGTTTCTTTCGTGTCGAAAAGATCGACGATAAATGGTGGTTCGTGGATCCTGACGGACACCTGTTTCTGTCGATTTATTTACCCGGTCTTGGCTCGCCAGGTTATTCGACACAGACAGAACACCGTAAAGACTACTACGCAGCGCTGCCCCCGGATGATCTCGGAATCCCGAAGCCTCGCTTTTCCGTCCCCGGACCAGCTGCTTTCCACGCATGGAATCTTTATCGACGCTTTGGGCCCGAATGGCGAACAAAGGCGATCGATTTGACGACCAGGCGGATGGATGCCTGGGGATTGACGACCGGGCCGAGTCCATATTTCACCTCTGACCTGAAGGTCGAAACGAAGAAGCCGTATCTCAATTTCTTTCGTGTACCGAGGGACCGCGACACCACTTTTCTCGGCCTTCCCGATGTGTACTCAGAGGACTTTGTTCGGTCGGTCGACGAGGCAGCTGCAATTCAAATGGCACCGCGAAAGGATGATCCCTATCTGCTGGGGTATTTGGTGGGCAACGAGCCACCTTGGCCGGAACGGGAGTCGGAACTTGTGGATCTGATTCTGGCGGGCCCGTCCAGTGCTACCCAGGAGAGGCTCGAGGAATTCCTGGCTGAAGGGGATACGCCGGAGAAGCGCCGGGAGTTCATCCATCGCGCCTTCGAAAAGTATCTTGAGATCGTGAACGGTGCCTGCCGAAAGCATGACCCGAACCATCTGAATGTGGGCATGCGCTTTGGAGGCCAACCGCCGGACTTTCTGCTCAAGATGGGCAGAGTGTTTGACGTTTGCAGCTTGAACCCTTACGAATACTCACCTGTTGAACACCTGGACCGGGCGTATCAGCTTATCGAGCGTCCAATTATCTTTGGGGAGTTTCAGTTTGGAGTACCTGGCGATGGCCTGGGTGGGAGCCTGGTTCAGACGGCCAGCCAGGAGGAACGTGGAGTGGCCTATCAGTATTACCTCGAGAACTCAGCCGCACATCCAGCTTTTGTTGGTGCTGCCTGGTTTATCGGTGTGGACGAACCTGTCACCGGACGGATGGATGGGGAAAACTACAACATAGGCTTCGTTGATGTGACGGACCGGCCGTATCCGGAGTTGGTTGAAGCGGCGAAGAAGACTCACAAGCGCCTGTTTGCAGTCCACTCGGGTCAAGTCGCTCCGGTGACCCGAAAACCGAAGGCCAGTGAACTGGGAACACCCTCCTACAGCCTGAGCGACTCCTTTTGACCCTCGCATCCTCCTGCTTGTGTGAGGTGAAGCATTGTATCCTTCCGAGTGGAAAGCAAGGGATAGATTATTTTACCGGCGCCACCAACTAAAGTAGTTTTTCAGAGCGCTAAAAAAGGCGTGATAAATCGGGTCGCAGAATTCTTTGACCCCACCTCGTATGGTCAAGATATTCGACCGACGGACCTCTACGGCCTGTTAACGACCTGCTGCACCGACCTGTTAACGACCGGGGTCGTAGAATCTGCAGCCACAATGGCTGTCGGTTTCTTCAGAACGGACCTACGCCTCACCTGACTTCGTTGAAAGGCGACCGGTCCAGGGGAGTCCTTCGATATCCAGGACACTCGGGGCCGTAGCCTTGTCTTTTGCAGGCGTGTAGGCGATTCGCGTCACAAACGTTCGAGGCTGCCGAAGGTTCCCGATCGTCGCCATCCGGGTCTTCTCCACCGCTGCGAGTATCAGGGCACCCCAGTAGAGAGCCTTCGAAACGGAGGTCAACGGGCCAAAGGCATCCTCATAGCGGGCGAGAACGTCCTTAGCATAAAGGCGCTCCTTCTCATTGTGAGCAAAACGGATGACGACCTTCAGTCCCGGGTAGTACTTCAGGCAACTCCCCTTGAAGTACTCGTTGCGCGCAACGAGTAGCGGATTGGTTGCATCCAGGGTTGATAGATATCCGAGCAGATTCGTCTCAAAGAGCCTAAGCAGCGAGGAACCCAACTCGTCCCAGGCGCGTCGAAAGGCATTTCGCAGATAAACTTCCGACTCCTCCGGTGTGAAGTGGGGATGGCGAAACCAAAGCCGGTGCTGGCCGTGCCATTCCGCGTAGGGAACATCCTCCCGCAAGAGCCCTTGGATCTTGTAACTCTTGTAGAGCTTGGTCGTAGGCAGCGGACCCAGTTGCATGAACTGGATGAAGTCGGGCCCCACATCGAGGGCGAAATCGATTTCATCATGGATCGTTTGCTTGTCGTGCTGTTCGGTGAACAGAATCACGGAACCCAGCACAACGACGCCGGCGGAGCGGAGTTCGGCGACCAACTCAGGGAAATTCACCCCCCGGTTCTTCTCGTAATCACTCTCACTGCTACGGCCTTCCATCCCCAACCACAGGAAGGTGACTCCCAGGCGATTGATGAAATCAACACCCACTTCCCGAATTGTCTCGGCCGAGCTGAAGATCGCGAAACGATAAGCCTTACCACTTCTTTCCATCTCATCGACCAACTCTTCGGCTCGCTGCCGGTTCTTCAGGAAATTCTCGTCCATGACGAAGAACTCGGTGTAGCCCTTTTCCCGCTCGGCCCTTTGACAGAACTCGAAGATCTGCTTCCCTGAACCTAAGAATGCCGTGTACTCCCGGTTAAAGAAATGGCTCGTCGAACAGAATCGGCAGGCATTGACACAACCGACTCCGGTCATCAGGACTGCACTCCTATTGGGCATCGGAATGCCCATGATGTGCTGGTTGATTGAAGACGGCATGATTGGATGCGAGATTGGACGGCAGGGATTCTCGCCCAGTAGCTTCCGGAAGAAACTCACTCCTTCGCCCCGACAGATATGATCGTGCTTGATCAGCTTTTCCACATCCGGTATCGCAGTCCCGTGTCCTCCCAGGACAAGTGTTGCCTCGGGTGCATGCTCGCGAACTAGTTCTGCCATCCGTTTGGCTTTGGCGAAGTTCGGAGTTATGAAAGAGATTCCGATGTAGTCATACCCTTTCTTGATTTCCTGTATGAATCGTTTCTGAGACGGGAAATCAAGTACGGTTGTATCAGCCTGCAAATTATCGGCAATCAGATAGAGCCCAAAACTCTGATGCTGGAAACGCAGAGAGAATAGACCCTGTTCGCGGGTTACCTGATTGTGGAACAGCTCCATGATGTTCTCTTTTCGGCCGTAGGCATCATCGACACCAAATGGCCCGAAAACGGACGTGAGCAGGATTTTCGGCATGTTTCGCAATAGCATTCTCCTCTGAATGTGTTCTCAATTCTCCAGCCCCTATTATCGACCGGATTCGGCGGCCCGAATGTCAAAGAACTGCAAAAGGTGGCGCATCAGGAAGTGCTCGAAAAGGGCCAAACGGCTTTGATGGGACTGGATTAATCTTCAACCGAGAGTTACGCTCGGCATCAGATGAAGAAGTTTCTGAAGATCCTGGTGCATCCCGTTACGATGATCACGATGGTGCAGGTCACCTGGACCGTCGCCCTTATCTTCTGGATTCTGTTCTTCATCGGTCGCTATAACCAGGTGGTCGAACTGGCCCGCAGCACCGGCGCCCGTCCCCAGGATCTGGTCTCATGGGCCCCCCTGGTGATCGGGATTCTTTTGCTGGTCTTCATATTCGGAGGGACGCTGGTACTGACCCTTTACCTTGCCCGTCAGTACATACTGAACCGGCAGATGAAGATCTTCATGTCATTCATCAGCCACGAACTGCGCACCCCGTTGACCTCTATCCGATTGCTCCTGGAGACGATGCGTGACAACGAACTCGACCCAGAGCAGGAAGCTGAGTTCATTGAGAACATGCTGCTTGATACCGACCGCCTGACCCGACGGATCGGCAGTATCCTCAACGCATCGCGCCTCGAACGGCGACTCCTGCCGATGCGTACCGAAGTCGTCTCTCTCGATCTGCTCGTTGAGCGATTTCTGGAGGGCCGGCGTACCGCGATCGAGTCAGCCGGGCGTCAAATCGTGGCTAGAGATCTGCCTCCAGTAGCAGTTTTGGGTGATCCGGAACAGCTGGAGATCGTGCTCGGAAACCTGCTCAGCAATGCCGAGCGTTACTCGCCGCCCGGAACCGATATCACCATCTCGCTGTCCACCTTCGGTCGTTGGGCAGCACTCACGGTTCAGGACGAAGGCCAGGGGATTGCACGCAGCGAATTGCGAAAGGTCTTTCGCCTGTTCTATCGGGCTGAATCGAGTGAAGATTCGATCAAACGAGGTAGCGGACTTGGCCTGTACATTGTCAAGGGAATCGTCGAACAGCATCATGGTAAGGTATTGGCTCGAAGCCAGGGGCCGGGCAAGGGTTCGACCTTCATCGTTCAGCTCCCTCTGGCAAATGGAAAGACAGGGTAAGGCCATGAAGATACTGTTGGTAGAGGACGAAGGGCACATCGCGAAAGGGTTGCTGTTCAACTTCAGGCGTCAAGGTTGGGAGATAGACTGGGCCGAAAATGGTGAAGACGCATTGGAGATGTGGGCTTCACATACCTATGACCTGATTGTGCTGGACGTTATGCTGCCGGGAATCGATGGCTTCGAAGTTGCCCAAAGAATTCGCCGGGTCGATGGCCGTATTGCGATCCTGATGCTGACCGCACTCGCTGCAGATGAACACCGAATCGCCGGCCTGGAGTGCGGTGTTGACGACTTCGTCTCCAAACCGTTCGTTCTCAAGGAATTGCTGCTTCGGGTTGCCGGATTGCTCCGGCGTACCCAGTGGATTCCCCCTCCGCTAGGCGAGGTACTCAACTTCGGAAAGGCGACCATAGACCTGAATGAGCCAATCGTCGATGATACCCCGCTGACTCGAATCGAAATAGACCTGCTCCAGTACTTTGCCCGAAACCCCGGTCGACTCATTTCAAGGGAAGAGCTCCTGACAGAGGTGTGGGGTTACGAACCGGGTACGGTGACACGGACGGTCGATACATTCATCCTGCGCGTCCGCAAAATAGTCGAACCCGAACCGTCTCGCCCCACCTATTTACGGTCGGTTCGAGGCGCCGGTTATCGCTACGTTCCTTCTGGAAAAGAATGAGGGGCAATGGCAAATGTCAAATGTCAAATGGCAAGTGACAAGTGATCACCAGGTCTGAGCCAGGCCTTTGCGAGCTGTCTTCTTAGAGGAAATGACAATCGCGACCAACTCGCCGGATTCCTTCTGCAGCGCACGCAGGCGGTCATTTCTTCCACATGAGAGTTCAGTCAGCAGCTCCAGCCAATACTGAGACTCATCGGCTTCCTCTTCAACGATCGACAGCCTTGAGAGAAACTCTCGCCTCGAGCGGGCTCGACAGGCTGCCCGGTAATTTGCCCCGACCGATGTGGCCGACCGAATCAGCTGTCTTTTGATCACGTCCAGTTCTGCCTTTCGAGGAAGGTCGCAACAGAAGGAAATCACTTGGAGGGCAAAAGCTTTCGTCCGATCTTGCAGATTCTTCACGCCTATCTATTACGCTCGAAACCCAACAACTGCGACCCCCCCCCAGGAATTCAACATTTGACATTTGACACTTGCCATTTGACATTTGTTACTGCTTCTAAGAAGACAGCTCGCAAAGGCCTGACGGAGACTTCGTGATCATTTGCTTTTCAGCATTTGACACTCGACATTTGTCATTTGAAATTTGTCATTTGTCATTTGTCATTTGTTAAATCCGATTCCTTCAGCTCCAGGCTAATACGCGCTTGACCCTCTTCATCAATGATTTGCAAGGTTACGGTTCGTTGACCCTTAGCTCCTTCGAATTTCATTAACCCGAAGTTGAAGCCCAGGTATTCGGGACCGACGAACTGATGAAAACGGTAGTGGCCTTGTCCGTAGTCAGGGGCACTGTGAGCGAGCCTCACAGCACTGTTGGAGGACAGCAACTCATAGAGAGGATACTTGTCTTGGGGGCGGTGGAGACGGCTGAGGGTTCCGACATGCCAGTCGCCGGCTACAAACAGAACCCCAGTGATCCCGCTCTCAAAAAGCCAGCTTATGAAGGAGTCTCTCTCTTTTCCGAAGTTGGCCCAGTATTCTCCAGATCCATGACGATCGACCAGCATTGAGTTTCCGTTCACAATAATCTTGAATGTTGCCCTGCTGTTGACCAGACTCTCCTTTAGCCAATCCAGCTGGGCCCTGCCAAACATCGTCTTTCGATCAGGGGCTTGATTGGGGTCACGATAATACCGATCGTCCAGTAGAAAGAACTCTGCATCGGCGATTCTAAAAGAAGTGAAGATGCCGGGTGTTGCAGGAAGGCCGGCGGAACGGTTGGGATAGTACTGCTTGAACAACTCCAGCGTGAGGTCTCTCCACTTGAACGTTCGGTCGGAGTTGTTGGGACCATAATCGTGATCGTCCCATATTCCGTAGGTAGGAGTCGTTGCAAGCAGCGATCTCAATCCCGGAGTATCTCTCAGGAATCGGTGATAGCGGCCCATCGCGTAGGCGACAGTCGCCTGGTCTGTTTCGTAGGCCTCAGGTTGATTCGGCATGTAATTGCTGTCTCCGATCAACATGAGGGCATCGGGCCGGTATGTACCTACCTGATTCCAAATCGGCTGAACCGGTACTCGTGCGGGGAATGTGCAAGAGGCAACCGCTACCGAGACGTCGGGAGGGTGCTCTTCGTTTCCTCGAATAGCCCCGGGAGGCATCAGCGAAAACACTTGAGGTGTCTGGGGACGCATCAATTGTCCATCCAACTCCAACTCGTAGTAGACAAGCCAGCCAGGATTCAGGTTCTCGAGCGACACAACTCCAGTGTGGGGTGCTTCGTCGCTGGTACGGGTTCCCGCCTCCCCTCGTACAATCGGTTGCGGAAGCGAACTGCGGTACTGGATTCTCGGCTCCTGCCAGTACAAGACCCTGACCTCTGCCGTGCTATCGGTTTCCAGCCAGATCTTCGCTGATGTCGTCGTCGTATGGCCAACCATCGGCCCACTAAGGATTTGGGAACCATGAACGAGGATTCCAGCGAAAAGAAAACTCAAAATCGGAAGGATGATTACTTTATACATTGTTCTTCGTTCTCCAATCTTAGATGCCTTTGCGAATCTCTTCCAAGTCGAAAGACTCCAATTCAATTCTGTGGTTAGGATGCCCACATAGCAAGGCTTCAGAATTCAGTGCGTCGAAGTGCGAATGAGCGAAGGAAGGGGACACGTATCAGGTGGCTGTCTGTCACGAGAAAAAAGGAGTCCCTGGTAGCGTCATGGTTTTCAATCCCTCCAGTCAATTACCCGTCACGATAAAAACACTGAAAAGGCCTGAAAACAAGTCCTCTTAGCTGGGGTGCAAATCACCAGGCCGCGTGTCGAACTCACTCGAGACGTGAGTTTCTCGCCAAGCTGTCGATTGTTGAAAAGGAAGACGGTGAGTCTGTTGAGTACCTTCGGGAGAGCATCTAAGATAGGAAGCTGTCTACCTTCTCAGCGTTTAGGAGAGTTGGAAATGTTGGTTCTGAAGCTACTTGGGGAGAAACACAGTGAGATTCGAGTGACCCAAGGAGCTTTCACGATTGGACGTTCCTTGGAGTGTGACTACAGTTTCGAGGATTCTCGTATTTCGAGGAAGCACGCACGCTTCTCGGAACATGAGACGGGAGGCTGGCTGGTTGAGGATCTCGGGAGTACTCACAAGACACGTGTCAATGGGGAGATCATCGAATCCCCAACTCGGTTGGTGACTAGAGACCTTGTTCAAGTGGGAAGTCTCGCCTTCGAAATAGCTCTTCCATCTAGTGAAGTTCCGGGCCCAGCTAAGGTAAATAGTGCCCAAGGGGTCTTTGGTAGTGCCGAATCGATCACCTATCGAGCGGAGGAGTTGAGGAAGCAATGGCTACAGGTCCCACCCGAGGATGAGATTTGGCAGCGGCTGCACCGAGTTCATGTCAATTGTCTACTTGAGATTGCTCAGACTCTGAATCTCGCGGTGTCTGTAGAGGATATCTTCTCCAGGGTTCGACAGGCTGTCTTTCGGAACCTGCCTTGCATCGATCGGTTGGCATTGCTGGTGGACGTGAAGAGCACGGGTGAACTGCGTCTTCTACAGACAGGCTCTCGACGTCCCGATTCGGCGCTTGCCTCTGACGATTCCTGGATCAGCCAGACAATTGCCCGTAGAGTCTTTGCCGAGCGCCTCGCGATTCAAACGTCGGATGCGTTGCTTGATGTCAGGTTCGAGGAGCAGGCGAGTATTATCCTCAAGAAGATCGGAGCGGTGCTTGCGGTTCCACTCTGGAACGAAGATCAGGTTGTTGGTGTTCTCTATGCCGATGGCAAGAAGTCAACAGATGACTGGGAGGAAGAAGGAACGCGGGACCTGGGTTTCTTTTCAGCGCTTGGGAATCTCGTTGCCACCAGCGTGCAGCGCTGGCTGTTGGCTCAGGACCTCAGGTTTCAACAGGAACTGAGAATACGCCTCGAGCGATACCATTCTCCGTCGGTCATCCGACAACTTCTCGCATCCCACCGCGATGGGGAGGAGCAGTTGAAACCCAGGTTCTCGGAGGTCAGTGTTCTCTTTGCGGACATCGTTGGTTTTACGGCTCTCGCGGAATCGCTGCCACCTGAGAAGATTGCAGCCCTTCTCAATCGATTCTTCTCAGAAATGACAGAACTGGTCTTTGCGGAAGAGGGAACGCTCGACAAGTTTGTCGGAGACTGTGTGATGGCCTTTTTTGGTGCTCCTGAGTCTCAAGCCGATCATGCTGACCGGGCCGTCAAAGTTGCACGGCGGATGCTGAAGCGAACGGCTCTGCTCAACCGTAAAGGAGTATTTGAATCGGAGTTCCGAATTCGAGTTGTTGTCAGTTCGGGTCGAGTTATGGTTGGCGATGTTGGGAGCCCCAAGCGAATGGACTTTACGGTTCTTGGGTCAAACGTCAATCTGGCCTCTCGAATTGAAGAGATTTGCCCACCCTCTTACTGTTTTATTTCGGAGGCTACTTTTCAAAGCCTGAGATGCCCGGAAGGCTGGGAAGACTTTGGTCTGCGCAAATTGAGAGGTTTCTCGGATCCAATTCGTATCTTCGGCTGCAATCCGGATGGTGAAGATCGAGCAGAATGAGACCCCCAGTGTCAGACTAAGTGCGCCTGGGATTGCTGCCCGAGAGGTCCCCATCCTGGATCGAATAGTTTTTTCTCCTGGCGCTCGTCTTGCAGTCTTTCTATCGTCAAAGTAGTCGTAGGGGAGGTTGATCGAGTGTCTTACTGGGTGGGGCGATCAATCGGGCAACCTGGTTTCCTTGGGAGGGGATCGCCGGAATGATTGGACAGGCCGTGGGCCACTTCACAGTGATAGCCAAGCTTGGTGAGGGGGGGCAGGGCTCCGAACCGGGGTTCCCATCGAACTCGACCGCATCGTGAAGAAGGCCCTGACCAAGAACCTAGATGAGCGCTATCAGCATGCGGACGACTTTTCGGCCGATTTACGTCGAATGCAGAAGGACATCTCAGGACCTTCAGCGACGCGATCGACGCTCGGTTCAATCCAGCCAAAGGAGATCAGACCGCGGTCGTGGTCCGCTCTTTCGGTGATACCCAGTTGTTGAGAAATGTGGGGCTAACTGGGTGCGGCGCCAAGTTTGCCTTGCTTCTCCAGCTCATCGGCTACGTGTGTCAGCTGTACACTTTCCAGGATCTTCCGGGTCGGCCAACCGGTCTTGGGATCCCAGCCTTCCAGCTGGTAGAACCTGGTCTTCCATTCTTCGAACTTCTTCTTATCCAGCCGCCGGCCGGTCATATCCAGGTACTTCCACTTTCCATTTTCGCGTCCGGGCATGTAATTGGTTTGGGGAGAGTTGAAAGGTTCCCGGTAGATGTATTCTGCGAAATCGACTTGATCTCGGTGTCGACCCTGCAGCGTCCAGATAGCATTATCCAGGTTCCATATCTTACGTCCGAGTTCGACTCCTTCCTCGATGGTGACTTTTTTTCCGGTCACGGCTGAAAAGAATGGCTCCTCAGCTTCGGCTAACTCTCCCTTGTTGCCGGGAGCATAAGTATTGATCGGACCCCAGCGGAAATCGCAAAGTAGAACAGACTGGCGCCAAAAACGGGTAAAATGCCGATGCCAGGCAATAGTTTTGGCGAATCTCTCCGAATATATGTTCTCTTCGCTGTAATCCAGCATTCGAGGATCGCCCTGATATGGAACCATTTTTTCAGCGAGTATATTGGCCACTTCTTCGGCTGAAATAACCGGTTCTTTTCGTCCTCCACTTGGAATCCAGTCGGTGGGATTACCAATCCAGAAAAGCCAGTTGATTTCGTGTTCATTCATGTCCCGGTCGCCCATAATGGTGCCGTACCCCCACTCTACCTGGACTCGAGGATCGTAATGCTCGGGATAACCCCAGAAAGGGCAGGGGAGAAGTCCGGTCTTTTGGTCCTGCTCCAGCCTTCCCCATCGTTTGGCTGCACGTGGCATTCCTTCAGCCAGATCATCGCCAATTCCACGACGTTCGATAACCATCTCGAGGTATTCTTCGACAAAACGGGTTCCGCCGTATTCACCGAAAGGCAGATCACATTCGATGTTTTTGCCTGGTCCCAATTCACCCTGGTCAAAGAGGCTCTTGACATAGCCCATTCCTCGACCCAGTTCCCAGGCATTGAAACCCTCCCGGTTCATGAGGTTGACAGCTTCATAGGTAGCATCTGTAACCCGTCCATGCTTTTTCAGATCCTGAAACAGATACATTATGGTTGGATAACACTTGCCTTCGGTTCCCTTCCCATCCGCGAAGACTGCATGACAGCCTGAAAAGCATCCAAAGCAGGCCTTTCTTCTTCCCTGTTTCTTGGTCGGCCAGAACTGGAAAGCCGGCACTGAAGGAGCGAACTGATTGTAGAAACGGGCATCCGGATCGGGAGGCCATTTGGAATACCTTTTCCTGGCCCATTCCCACGCCTTCATGAGTCCGTCGGGATCGGCAACCGTAACGCTCCGGGTTCCAATTACGCTGATTGCCTTGAGCTTTTTGTCGCCCCAGACCGCACCAAATCCACCCTGGCCAAAGGCGTGTCCTTTTTCATGAATGATGCAGGCATTCCGGCACAGATTTTCCCCGGCTGGTCCAATCGTGAGTACCGCCGGCCGCTGCGTGGACCAGTGTTCGTCGTTGACTTCTGCCCAATCCCTGGTAAAGTCCGTCTTTCCGCTGACATCCTTCCAGATTGTGCTCTGGGTTTCCCAGGTGTCCAGTCCCCAGATATCGTGGGCATCACGGATTCTGACTTTTTCGTCACGAATATCGATCCAGACCGGGCTGTCTGATTTTCCTTCAAGGACGATTCCATCCCAGCCGGCAAACTTCAGCATCGCGCCGATACGACCTCCAATGTTACTTCGGGTGAACCACTCGGTTGGGAATGATTGGAGCCCGACTCCCTGCATCTCGAGTCGGCTTGCGGAGGGAACCGGCGTTCCGTTCAAAGGCGAGGCCATCAGGGTCAAGACATTACGCTCATCAAATCCGTTGATCCTCTTCTCTTTTGCCAGGTCCCAGAAGATTGCTGACCCCATGCCATGACCTCCTACCCATCCTTCATAGTCGGAGGTATCAATGGTCGAGATCCGCCGGTTCGACAGATCCACCCTTAAAATCTTGCCCATCATCCCTTTCATGGAACTACCCTCATCCTTCAGATTTCGATTCTAGGGACACTGATCACCAGTCACCCGCAATCAAGCATGGATGAATTCTTGGCGAGTCTCGATTTCTCCCCATATCCGACACGTCAGTTCAATCTGACACTCAGTCGGTCGTGAGACCGAACTGCTCCCAGGCTTTGCCTCGAAGATTCACCAGATAGCCGGAATCACCCTCCTGCATCGGAACATTAGCTGTGAAAGCTATTGCATGTACGGGACAGATCTCAATACAGGCCTTCTTGCCTGCCGGGCCCCCGGTCTCTTTCCAGAACGGAGCTTCGGCACACAGGTCACACTTCTCCGCAAGGCCGGATTCGTGGTTCCACACGGAACGAGCGATCGGATAAGGACACGCTTTGATGCATTCCCCGCAGCCGATACAGTTTTCGGCATCGACAGTCCGCACATTTCCATGGGCAGAATCGACGTGTAAGGCTCCTTCCGGACAGGCTTTCAGGCAAAGAGGTTCGATACACTGCCGACACATGGAAATGACGGCATCACCAGGAAAGTCGGCGAGGTGATCGTGTGTGACCTGAATTCGAGCGAGGGATAAATTGACACTGCCATGGTGGACCAGCGAGCAGGCCATCATACAACTCAAACATCCTTGACATTTCTTGGGATCGACTAGGAGATACCCCTCCGCAGCCGGGATGGCCAGTGCGGTGTGTTCCTGAAAGATCACACTTTTCGCACTCACGCTTGAGCCCGCCATGGCGACCCCGATAAACTTGAGTGCGGTTCTTCGATCGTAGGAACAGCTTCTCGTATTAGCTTGCCCTTCAGAACATGCAGGTAGACTACGTGACTCTTTAGACGATTTCACGGTTACCTTCCCCGTTAACTTCAGTATAGCGCGCTATTTCTATTGATGTCTATCGATATTCCAGAAGAGGAATTCGCGCTGTAGAGGTTTCTGAGTCCGTTGAAGTACCGGATACCAGTGACAAATGACCAGTGACAAGTGACAAATGCCGGAGGCACGGGTGTTGCGAACGCTGCTGGAATAGGTGTCGCTGTGGCTACGGACCTCGTTTCGAGTCAGTTCCTCGCACGGGGGATTGGAACCGACTCAGACAACCTGCGTGTGACGGGAACCTAACCGCGCTAAAGGAAGGCTCTGTCGGAACAGTCAGGGCGCTATCGTCACAGCTTGGCCCCTGCCTCTTTGAGGATCTCAGCCACTCTCGTTTGCCCCTTTTCTTCTGCGAGCACCAGAGCAGTGGTCCAGCCGTCAGCGGCTGCAGCGTTTACGTCAGCGCCGGCATCCAACAGTACATCTACAGCATCAATGTGACCCGCGTAAGCAGCGTGCATCAGTGGTGTCATCCCTTCTTTGTTTTTCGCGTTCGGATCTGCTCCGTTTTCCAGCAGGACTTGCATGATTTCCGCACGACCATTGGCCGCAGCTCGAGCCAGAGCCTGAAAACCGGCCTTATCTTCTACGTTCACTTTTGCACCGCCGTCGAGCAAGGTACTTGCAGCCTCTGTATGGCCGTTTGATTCTGCCCAAAAAAGTGCCGTCCAGCCATCGCGGTCCCTGGCATTCACGTCAGCACCGCCGGCTAACAGAACCCTTAGCGTGTCAGAATGGTCTCTCTGAGCCGCCATCATCAGGGCGCTCCGTCCATCATTAGCCCACACATCCACTTCTGAACCGTTGTCCAGAAGTACCTGTACCGTCGCGGTGTGTCCATTCAGTGCTGCCTGCATGAGTGCCGTGCAGTTCGCATCGTCTCTCGCTGTGACTTCCGCCCCGCTACCCAGCAGTTGTTGAACTGCATCCGTGTGGCCATTTGAGGCTGCATAGATCAAAGCTGTGCGCCCCGTACCGTCTGTCATGCTCACTTCAGCCCCTGCTGTCAGGAGTACCTCCGCCGTGTCAGGATGCCCACTTAGCGCGGCCCAGACTAGAGCGGTTCGTCCTTCGGCATCCTTCTTTTCCAGCCCGGCCCCTTTACTGAGAAGAGTCCCGACAGTCGCAATACAGCCGTACTCGGCAGCATAACTGAGTGGTGTTCGGCTGACTTTGTCCTGAGGGTCAACTTGAGCACCTTTGCCGAGTAACAGCTCGACGCTGTCTGCGTGGCCCTTCGCTGCAGCAAGGGTTAACGCTGTGCACCCATTCCCGTCCTTTATGTCGACGTCTGCTCCCGCCTCAAGAATGGCTCGGACAACCTCTGTGTGCCCACTTTCGGCAGCTAGTATCAAGGCAGTCTTACCTTCCCCATTTTGAAAGTTGACGTCTGCGCCCTTGGCCAGCATTTTCTCCGCAACAGCAAGGTTTCCATCTATGGCTGCTGTGTTCAACTCCTGGGTGGCGTCCACACAGCCTGCAAAGGCCAGGACCAGTAAGATGAAGAGCAAACCGACTCTATCAATGGAACGCATGGTTAACCTCCTTCTCCTTGCTCGGAATTGACTTTGGTGAACTAGAGAGGACAGAACTTGAGGAAAGCCACTTTAGGTAAGTTTGCCAGTGCGCGGTGCATGTGCTCCACGGAATACCTCCGAGCTATGTCATGTTAGCACGGCGCACGAAAAGAAGTAACAGTGAGCTTGGTTCAAGATGGTATTGAAGCTTTCTCCACCGAGAATGGTGACATCTATGATAAGAGATCGTCTGGCAAGGCAGAGCTCCCCCTGTCTCATTGGCAGATAACGTGGGACAAATGGGTTGGCGTGGGTAAGCGATCTCTGTTCAAGCAACTTGCCACAAACGGACACGAACTCACACGAAAGCGATCGGTTTCAAACTGATGCAGATTTGAATTACACTCTCGGTGCGAATGATGCCAACTGGTTCGGTTTGAAAGGGGATGAAAATGCCCGCGTTTTTGATTCTGCTTGTAACTCTCTTGTTCTGTATGCCTTTGGTTGGAGCAGCGCCGGCAAAGGGCTACTATCAATTTCCTGCACTTCACGGTGACACGATCATTTTTTCTGCGGAGAGCGACCTCTGGAGTGTGCCAACCAGAGGAGGTGTGGCACGGCGGCTGACGACACATCCCGGCCAGGAAACCCGGGCTGTGATATCGCCGGATGGACAGACCCTGGCCTTCACCGCCCGATATGAGGGGCCGGCCGAGCTTTACACAATGCCGATCCTGGGAGGACTGCCTACCCGCCAGACTTACGAGGCGGAGTCATCCATCGCCACTACGTGGTCGCCATCTGGTGAGCTCGTGTACACCTCCTCTCATTACTCCACACTGCCCGACCTCCAGCTCATTGCTATCGACCTCCCGAGCGGTGAACACCGCCGTATCCCCTTGAGCCAGGCGAGTGAGGGAACCTACGACGACACGGGCAAGAAGCTGTTCTTTGTACGTCCCGGTTTTCACCGCAATGTGACCAAGAGGTATCGAGGCGGAACGGCTCGCAAGATCTGGAGGCTTGTCGAGGGCGAGTCGGAGGCGGAGTGCCTGACTTCTGATTACCCCGGGGAAAGTCACAATCCGATGTGGTGGGGAGGGAGAGTCTATTTCATCACCGACCGGGACGGGACGATGAATCTCTGGTCGATGAATGACGAGGGTCAGGATCTGAAGCAGCATACTTCTCACAGTGGCTGGGATGTAAGGGATGCCAATCTCAATGACGGCCGAATCGTTTACCAGGCAGGGGCTGATCTGTGGCTGTATGATATCGGCTCGACCCAGACCCGTGAAATCGACATCACGCTGGCTTCGGACTTTGATCAGTTGCGCGAGAAATGGATCAAGGATCCCGCAAAGTACCTGACGTCGGTTCACATCCATCCCCAGGGAGAAGGCCTGGTTCTGACCGCCCGAGGGAGGGTCTTTGTGGCACCGGCAAAGCAGGGGCGAAGACTGCGCGCTTCACAGAAGCACGGAGTGCGATATCGGGATGCGGTATTCATGCCCGACGGTGAAAACCTGCTCGTACTCTCCGACGAAACAGGCGAACTCGAGTTTGTCACGATCCCCGCAACAGGAGTGGGTGAGCACAAAGCCCTGACGAGTGACGGCAAGATTCTACGATTCGAAGGAAACCCCTCCCCTGACGGCAAGTGGATTGCCTATGATGACAACAATCAAGATCTCTGGCTGCTCGAGGTAGAAACCGGGGAACAGCACATCATTTCCACCAATCAGGAAGGCATCGGAGGAGTCTCCTGGGCACCCGACAGCCGGTGGCTTGCTTTCGAACAGCGTGCGATCAACAGGTTCCTGCAGATTCATCTCTACAGTATTGAACAGGGAAGCTCGACACCGCTGACGACCGATCGTTTCAACAGTGATAGTCCGGCATGGAGCCCGGATGGGAAGTGGATCTACTTTCTTTCCGACCGAAACCTGAGATCCAGCGTGGGTAGCCCCTGGGGACAAAGACAACCTGAACCCTTCTTTGAGAAACCGATGAAGATCTACCAGGTTGCCTTGCGTGAGGGGCTGAGGTCTCCATTCAAGCCAAAGGATGAGCTTTACGTCGAGAAGGAAGGTGACAAGGAAGAGAAGCAGGGCGACTTGGAAGAGAACAGCGAAGAAAAGGATAAAGACAGCGAAGAGAAAGATAAGAAAGGTAAGAAAGATAAGAAAGGAACTCCTGCACCGGTCGAAATCACCCTCGACG
>JAUVSF010000525.1 GCA_030597245.1 Acidobacteriota bacterium | reverse complement strand
GGTTATGAATGCCGACCGGCCTGCAGTGCAACTCTGCTCGGCGTAATAGTCGGTGAACAGCATCCCCTCTTTGGCGACCCGGTCAATGTTGGGCGTCTGGTAACCCATCAAGCCCCTGGTGTAAATGCTGAGGTTGCTCTGCCCGATGTCGTCACCCCAGATAATCACGATATTGGGTTTATCGCTGGGGGCTGCGAGAACCACTCCCGCCAGTGTGGCCATAAAGCAGATTGCCATACCTATCGTCAGAATTCTCGAATGAATTGCGGACCGTCTTACCATTCCGGACCTCCTTTTCGTTGACTGAATCTATATGGAACCACTTCATTGAGTCAAGCCCGTGGTTCCACTGATTGGCGTGCGAAAACCGGTTGATCACTTTCACGTTCGTGCCGGGATCATGTAAGATCTCCGTAGATTCGAGAAAGGGTCTATAGCCCTTCGGTTTCCGGAGCGAATTATGACTTCAAGAACCAGATCAATCGCAGATGCATAAATGACAATATGACAGGAGGTTAGAGGATGAAGGAGACGAGCGGGCACACGGCACGGTCGAAGCCGAGCTTGGGCTGGACATGGCTGATCTCTTTGCCCATGATGACAATCTTGGTTTCCCTGGCAGGTCTTGCCCAGGAAGTTCCTGATGTTGATCCCCAGGCCAAGCAGATTCTGAGGCAGATGAGCGATTTCCTTTCAAGCGCTTCGCAATTCAGTTTTCGGGCCGAGGTGACTGAAGAGGAGGTTTTTGAATCTGGTTCGAAGATACAGGTCAACAGTTTGGTGGAGATTGCGATGAAACGACCTGGTCGATTCTGGGCAGATGTTCGGGATGAGCACAACCACAGGCGTGTCTTCTACGATGGAACGAGCATTACCGTGCAAACCGTACCCGCCAACGTCTATGCCACTGCACCCGCGCCGGCTCAAATCGATGCAACCCTGGACCTGGTAGCGGATGAATATGGCGTCACCGTGCCGATGGCAGATCTGCTTTACAGTAATCCCTATGAAATCCTTGTAGAGCAGATAGACGGTGCCCTTTATGCGGGAAAGCACAGGGTGAATGGTGAACCGCTGCACCATCTGGCGTTTACTCAGGAGAACATCGATTGGCAGATCTGGGTGGAAGACGGCAGGCGGATGGTACCGCGGAAATTCGTGATTACCTACAAGAATGAACCGGGTGCTCCGCAGTACACGGCCTTCCTTTCGGATTGGGACTTTTCGCCGCACTTACCTGAGCAACTGTTCCAGTTTGACAAACCGCTAGAGGCTTCACAGATCGACTTCTTGACGCCCTCTGATATCGAGTAAGGCTCATCGATCATTAGTTGGAGGCTGGATCTTGAGAAACCTTCCACTGTGGGACATTTCCGGCAACTAATGATGACTCATACAGAAACAGGAGAGCATTCATGAAATCCGCAAGATTCTTGACAAGACGCTTGATGGTACTGGTCCTCTGTCAGCTGATAATTGGAGGCTTGGTTGCGCCACAGTTTGGCTTCGCGCGAGGATTTCGAGGCGGGGGAAACCGAGGCGGGCACTATGGGGGAGGACGTGGAGGGGGTGTGCACTCTTCGAATCGACACTCTTCGAATCGTGGCGCTTATCGTGCGGGGCAGCGCAGTGGCGCTCGACACGGGTATTCGCGGGGTTACCACCACGGTTACCACAGCGGCTTTCACCATGGCTATGCTCACGGCATGCACGGGGGAATGTGGCACAGGGGAATGCCTTTCATGTGGCACCCCGGGGTTTGGTGGCACCCGATCGGCTTCTGCGTCGTCGCCTTGGCTACGACTGCCATCGTCATTGCCGTAACCGACGACAACAATAACGACAAACAGTACCACTATGACAATGGGACCTACTACTCCGAGAATGAACAAGACGGCCAGAAGGGTTACCAGGTCGTGCCTGCCCCTATCGGCGCAAGAGTGCCTGCACTCCCGGATGGGTACACTTCTATCCAGCTTGGTTCCGAGGACTATTACTATTATTCAGGAGCCTTTTACCTCGAGGACACCGATCAGCAGCATTACGTTGTAGTCCAGGCTCCCCAGGGGGCTGTGATTCCATATCTTCCGGACGGCAATGAAAAGAAGACCGTCAATGGCATCCAGTACTACCTCTACGATGGGATCTACTATCAAGCGAAATCCGCTAATGGCCAGGTTACGTATGAAGTCGTTGCACATCCCTGATCTGTCCTAGACCGCCGCAGGATCTTTGGTGGAGCGGGAGTCGGTGCGCTTATAGGGGGCATTGCAGGCGGTGCGAGCGGTCTAGCGAAGGGGGCCCTGGTAGGTGGCGGCATCGGTACCGCAATAACGCTTCTGACCAAAGGTGACGAAGTCAAGTTTGACGTAGAGCACAAATTCACTTTTCAGTTGACCAAGAAACTGCAAATCGCCCCGAACTAAGGGCAGAGCTCTCAACCCGAACCCACAGCCGCTGCTTGCCAACATTAAGGAACTAATAAAAAGCAAGAAAATGAAGATATATGTAAGATTATTCAGCTTGATGTTTTCTATACTGATAATTGCGTCCTGCAATTATCAGGTTCAGGAAGAAAACAATCAAAAACAGGATAGTGATCCCCTTCCTTCCTGGAACGAAGGAGCTACAAAATCAGCCATTATTGAATTTGTTAATGAGGTTACAAAAAAAGGTGGCCCTGATTTCGTAGAGGAAGCGGACCGCATCGCCACCTTCGACAATGACGGCACCTTATGGGTAGAACAGCCCATGTATACACAGCGTCTTTTCGCATTCGATCGCGTGAAGGAGCTGGCGCCACAACACCCGGAGTGGAAAACCAAACAGCCCTTCAAGGCGCTGTTGGAAGGCGACATGAAAACCATCGGCGCTTCGGGAATGAAAGGTCTTTTGGAGATAGTCATGGCGACTCATTCCGGCATGACCGCCGTTGAGTTTGAAAAGACGGTTTCGAACTGGCTGGCGACCCACAAGCATCCCAGGTTCAAACGCCCATTCACCGAATGCGTTTACCAACCCCAGCTTGAATTGCTTGCCTACTTGCGTGCCAACGGATTCAAGACCTTCATCGTCTCGGGTGGCGGTATCCAGTTCATGCGCCCCATGACCGAAACAACTTACGGTATTCCGCCGGAACAAGTCGTGGGCTCCAGCGTTGTCACCGAATTTCAGATTAAAGATGGTAAGCCGGTGCTCGTCCGTATGCCGAAAATCGACTTCATCAACGATAAGGCGGGCAAGCCGGTGGGGATCTATGAACACATCGGTCGCCGGCCGATCCTGGCATTTGGCAATTCCGACTCCGACATGCAGATGATCGAATACACGATGGCCGGCGAAGGTCGACGATTGGGGTTATTCGTTCATCACACCGATGCAGAACGTGAGTATGCCTACGATCGGGATAGCCACGTCGGCAAGCTGGAGAAGGCCCTTGACGTGGCTGATGCCAACGGCTGGATTATTGTGGATATGAAGCAGGACTGGAAAACAGTCTTTCCGTCAAAGTAATGGTTGATAGACAAGAAGGTAAGGAGAAGAACTGGCATGGGCTGAGTTGCCCAATCCGCTCGTTTTCTCCGGCGAAGAAAGCCGCGGCTCTTCTTGAGATTTCTCGCTCCATGCTCAGCCGCTCGTTCTCTCGCTAACCAGCTTTCTGATGATGAGGCAATTCGCACCCTTGCGGCCAAGGCGAATGATCAGTAGCATAGTATCAGTGAGGAACTCCCCATAGATCTACGGATTCCGCCAAGGTCGTGAGCCAGGAGGTACTGTACTGCCGGTTGGTCGGTGGCCGCGCACGGCGGGACTTCCTCAGGCTCAGCTC
>JAUVSF010000738.1 GCA_030597245.1 Acidobacteriota bacterium | reverse complement strand
TGGTGGACTCGGAGGCGATTGCCCGGCAAGGGATACTGGCTGTTCAGATCAGAACCGGTGGTTTCTGTCATTTGAATGCGGCGATGGTCGAAAAAGGACTCGCTCAACTTGATTTGACGAGTCTGGATTTGATCTTTCTGGAAAACGTTGGAAACCTGGTTTGCCCGGCGGAGTGTGACACAGGAGCCAACCTGAACGTAGCCATTCTAAGTGTTCCGGAGGGAGATGACAAACCCTTGAAGTACCCCCTGTTATTCCGAATTTGTGATGCGCTTGTCGTGAACAAGGTTGATTGCCTGGATTATTTCGACTTTGATATGGCAGTCCTGGTTCGAAGGTTTCGCCGATTGAACGAAACGGCCCCCTGCTTCGAGCTGTCGTGTAAAACGGGGCAGGGGGTCCAGAAATGGTGTGAGTGGCTGACGGGGGAAATCGGTTATCGGTAGACAGTAAGTAGTAAGTAGTAAGTAGTAAGTGGTAAGCAGTAAGTAGTGGGTAGTGAGTGATAAGTAGTCGGTGCTCGCTTAGACCCTTAGCGTCTTGGCGCCTTTGCGTGAAGTGGATCCGAGCCTCTAAGGCTCAAGAACTATTTTAGTGCTCAGATATTCGAGCTTGAGATTTGTTTCGAATTTCGAGCTTCGAGCTTCGAATTTGGGCTTGGGGCGTGGGCCCGATTTTGGCATCCCCCCCCTCACGCCCCAAGCCCCTCAGATCTTCATTCCGAGGATCTTCTTCCCGATGACCTTTGCCGTTCCCAACAGACCATAACGTTCCATCAGGATCTTTCGGTAAAGCTGTTGCTGATCCTTAGGGGGAATCTTCACCTCAGTTTTCAGATAAAGTTGAACGGCTTCGGAAGGACATGTGGAAACGCACAGCCCACATCCGATGCAACGGTAGAGATCGACACTCGAAACGTCTTCATCGTCAAGAATCGCGTCCATCTGGCAGCGCGTCGAACAGGTGCCGCAGGCGATACAGAGGTCCGGATCGACCTTAGCGTAATAGTTTGCGTCAAAGTACTCCGCGGGTCTGGGGAGCTTCTTGGCGCTTGCGAGAACCCCGCAGCAGCATCCGCAACAGCAGCAGATGAAAAGCGGATCCTGGCTGTTCTGGGGCTGAAGAACCATCCCTTCTTCGTCCGCCCTTTCCAGCAACTCGAGCATCTGGTCCTGAGTCAATTCCCTGCTGTTCCCAGTATCTATGGTCATCTGAGCGAAATCTCCCATGAGCAGACAGGTTTCGCGAATCTCTGTTTGACGACAAGGCTGATCCAGTAAATCCATCCCCTGGCGACATACGCAGTTGATCACTGCAAAGGGTCCTTTCAATGTCTTGACTAACTCACGGGCTCCGTCATAGGTGCCGATCTGCCGTTCCGGGATGACTTCCTCATTGATCGGTATGGTCCTCATCTGTGAAGTCTTCTTGGTGTGAAACGCACTCGAGAAGCCTTCGTCCATGTACTGGAGAAAATCCTCGTGAAACTCCTTGGAAAGGCGATTCACTTGGAACTCAAACATGCCGATTGCGAGCATCATTTTGGCGAAATGCTTCCGGCCGTCGACGATCGACTTTTGGATTGCTCCTTTCGCAGCCAGGCGGTCAAGGCCCTCCTCCAGCTTCTCGCGGCTGATTCCTTCCTTCCTGGCCCGTGAGTAGATCTTATCGATCGGCTCCGGAAGAGCGCTCAGGTGTAACGCCATCTCCGCCTCCTCCGGGGTGAAGAGGTGTTGGAGCAGTCGGAGTTCCACTCCCGAGTCGGTGGCTGGATAGCCCACCGGCATGTTGTCGATATGTTCCTGGAGTCGGCGGTAGATGTCTTCGCTGGCCGTTAGAGTTCACCTCCGTAGGCATTGTCCGCATATTAGGGATGCAAGCCAACTCTATGCTAAATCTGGCGGGATGAGGATGCAAGAGTTGTATCACTTCCCTGATCGAATGATTAACCCGCTTTTCTAACCAGGTTGCGTAGCGAAGCACGTGAAGAGCCCCCGGTCTGGAATCCCGGGGTTCCGTATGACGGTTGCCCGTCATACGGAGCCGGGTCCTTTCAGGGCCCGGAATATCTTCGCGTCGCGACCGAGGCCGCCGCAGTCGTAC
>JAUVSF010000143.1 GCA_030597245.1 Acidobacteriota bacterium | reverse complement strand
GGTGGTGGTTTGAATTATCCTACTGCCCGGGAGTCCCTGAGAAACCTGTCAAGTTGAAGTTCCAGGCGATCGGAAGCCACACCAGCGTGGTCAGCAGGAGCAACAGCCATCCAATCAGGTTAAGCCAAAAGCCGGCCCTGGCCATCTTCGGAATACTCACATATCGACAGCTGAACACGATTGCATTCGGGGGAGTCGCGACAGGCATCATGAATGCGTAGGAAGCGGCAATTGCCACGCTTACCATCACTCCATAGGGGTGGATATCCATTGCTTCTGCAAAGGCTGCCATGATGGGGAGGGTTAACGCGGCCGTCGCTGTGTTTGAAGTGATCTCGGTCAGGAATGTCACCAGTAAGGCGGCGGCTGCGACCAGGATCACGACGTTGGTGCCTTCCAGGATTGACAGTCTCCACGCAATCCACTCGGTGAGGCCACTTTGACTGAATCCGGAAGCTAAAGCAAACCCTCCTCCAAAGAGGATGATGATGTCCCATGGGATTCGTACCGCCGTCTTCCAGTCGAGCAGGAACCTGCCCTTCTTGAAGTCAGAGGGAATGAGAAAAAGCGCAAGGCCCCCTACCATGGCTATTGTTGAATCGTGGATCAACTCGGCCCCTTCGATATTCACGACGCCCCGGGCGATCCAGGCTACTGCTACTAAAATGAAGACGATAAGAACGCGTTTCTCTTCCTTCGATATGGAACCGAGCTTCTTCAACTCTGAGCTAATTAGCTCCCGGCCCCCGGGCAGGGAAGTGATCTCACTGGGACATGCCCAGGTGGTCAGGTAAAACCAGGTGACAACGAGCATGACAATAGAGAGAGGAAGGCCTACCTGCATCCATGCGGCAAAACTGATCGTCTCTCCGTAGGTCTTCTCGATTACGCCGGCCAGGATGGCATTGGGAGGGGTGCCAATCAGCGTAGCGATCCCTCCAATCGATGCAGCGTATGCGATCCCCAGCATTAAAGAGGTTGCAAATCGAAAGTCTCCGGATTCCAGTCTGGAAGCGTCAAATCCCTTCTCGTGCTTTAGCATGGTGGTTGCCTGATGCACGACCGCCAAACCAATCGGGAGCATCATCATTGTGGTCGCGGTGTTGCTGATCCACATCGAGAGGAACGCGGTAGCGATCATGAAGCCCAGAATGATCCTCTTGGGGCTGGTTCCGACGATCATGATCGTGACCAAAGCTATCCGCTTGTGCAGGTTCCACTTCTCGATAGTGGCCGCAATCAGAAAACCACCCAAATAGAGATAGATCAAATGATTAGCGTAAGATACGGTAACGTCTGAAGAACCCATCACCCCCAGAATGGGGAAGAGAGCAATTGGAAGCAAAGCGGTGGCTGGGATCGGAATCGCTTCGGTGGTCCACCAAACCGCCATCAAGGCCGCAACGGCTGCCACCTTCAAGCCGGCTGCAGACATGCCATCAGGCGTCGGTAGAAGAATCAGCAGGACGAAGAGCACTGGACCGAGTACGAGTCCAATTTTGGGGCGTCTACCCAAGGTACTCAAATAACCTCCCAGCTTCTCGCGGCAGAACAATCACGTGGCAAACCAACCCAGATTTAAAATCCCGCGTCTGCCGGCAGCCCTTCATGGCCGGCTTTGAAAGTATGGTGCAGTGAGGAAGAGCGCAAGTCAAATCATGATTGTTCTTCACCTGGAAGCACAGCGAAGAGGTGTAGGTACCCCATGAAGCGCCCCCGGTCTCTGAGATCCCGGGGCTCCGTATGGCCGTTGTAAGTCAGACGGAGCCGGGTCCTTTCAGGGCCCGGACCAGTTTTCCGCGCGATTGAGGCCTCTGCAGGTGAGACACCTGTATTCCCTCTGAGCAGCCGACTGGTGAGAGCTGCGGGTCAGCAGGATTCATCGCAGTAGAGGCTGCAAGACATCCCTCAGCACCAGATGGATCAGGTTTACATTGGAAACCAGCTGGATCCCGGCGAGAAGAACAAAAACCATGATCACTCGATTGAATGAGCGTTCCGAGACTCTGTCGTGCAGCCACTTCCCCAGGTAAGAACCAATCGGAATCAACCACACGAGAGTGAGGTCGAAGAACAGAATGTCTTTATTGATCAGGCCGATGGCCACATAGAACGGAAGCTTCGTAAGATTGATGAGAGTAAACGTCCAGGCCGTTGTTCCTACGAACAGGGACTTCCCCATCCCCTGGGCAAATAGATACAAGCTGACAATCGGCCCCGCGGAATGTGCAATTGTCGAAGTGAATCCCGCACTCGTGCCTACGAACCAGTGAGTCTTGGAGCCCAGGTGAAGGTGGTCTACCCACCTGAGTGCTCTCTGTTTGGCAACGATGTATAGGGCAAAGAGGATGGCGATACACCCTACAAAGCGCTTGATGTGGATAGCATAGCGGTCAAGCCCTTCCCGGCCGATATACCACCAGACTGCAACACCCAGAAGAATGCCGAAGAGCGACGGAATGTAGATTTGAAGGACCTTTTCCCAAACCTTGTTGTGCCTATGATGGTAGATGGCGTTGAAGTCGAGCAGAATCAGGAGTGGCAACAGGGTTGCGACCACTTTGTCTACCGGCATGACAAGCATCATCAAGGGGATGGTGAGAATCCCTACTCCAGCGGCAAATCCCGATTTTCCGATGCCTTGAACAATGATACCGAGGCCGACAAAGATCCAGAAAACCAGCGGTGGAATACCCTGTTCCATGAATTCTGTGAACAACGGATTGGTCTCCAAAAGCGAGGATTATAACCCGGCGAGCATTCTTTTCTCACCAGGTTGCGGGGCGAGGCGCGTGAAGAGCCCCCGGTCTCTGAGATCCCGGGGCTCCGTATGACCGTTGCGCCTTATACGGAGGCGGGTCCTTTCAGGGCCCGGACAAACTCTCTGCCGCACAGACTCCTATCAGCAGTTTGTTTGGCAAAGCAACGACGGAGGCCGGTCGCAGAGGGGGGGATCGTTACCTGAACGACTCAGGTTTCAACCACTCGTTTGTGAAACAGCGCCCGCGGCGTAGTATCATGCTGTAACTGAAATAGTAATGATCCAACGGCGCTGTACGGCGCTCCACCGTTCAGGAGGCTGATCTATGAGATTACATCGACGCTCGTTTCTTATGTCAGGAAGCTTAGCCGGATTGGGTGCGACCGCTCTCTCGGGAGGGTCCCATTTGAAGGCTGGAAATTTCAGCACAGATACCGGTCCGAAACCGAAATTGGCGATTTCCAGTTATTCTTACTGGCATTTCAAGAAGGTCAAATTTCCCATCGAGACCGTGATCGATCGGGCTGCTGGTCTGGGAGTCCAGGGAGTGGACATTCTGCACCGACAGATGGAGAGTGAGACGCCGCAATACTTGCGGAAACTGAAACGTCACGCCTTCGTCAATGGTGTTGATCTGATGGCCCTCTCGATCCATCAGGATTTTGTAGACCCGGACCAGGACAAGCGACAGCAAGCCATTGACCATACTGTTCACTGTGCCCGACTCGCCTACGACATGGGGATTCCATGTATTCGTCTTAATTCCGGGAGATGGGGAACCATCGGGTCGTTTGACGAGTTGATGGAGAATCAGGGAGAGGAACCGCCTTTGGAGGGTTACACGGAAGATCATGCTTTTGAATGGTGCATCGATTCGATTCAGGAGTGCTTGCCCGCTGCGGAGAAGTATGGAGTGATCCTGGCTCTGGAAAACCATTGGGGTTTGACGCGCACCCCTGAGGGCTTACTCAGAGTCGTTAACGCCATTGACTCACCCTGGCTGGGTGTGTTGATGGATACGGGTAACTTCCTGGAAGAACCTTATACAAAACTTGAGAAGATCGCTCCTAAAACCGTGTTCGTTCAGGCAAAAACCTATTTCGGTGGGGGTGAGTGGTATTCGCTGGATCTCGATTACAAACGGGTCGCCGGGATTCTGCGCGACGTTGGTTACAAGGGCTACGTTGCCATTGAGTTCGAAGGAAAGGAAGACGCTGAGACGGGTGTGCCAAAGAGCGTTGACCTGCTGCGTTCGGCGTTTGAGATTTAGTGGGGGATAATATCCTCGGCAATTCAGTACTTTGTTGGGAAGGGCACTAAGAACTCGTGGTGTACCTGGTTTCCCTGTGGCTTTAATACTACGGTTTCGGCCGAATCCATCGCGTTCGCAGGGAGTAGACCATGTTAGATAGGAGAGGGTTTCTGGGGGCTATTGCCGTGTCCCCTGCAATTGCACCAATCGCTTTTCTAAAGCCAAACCACCTGCCTGGGATGCTTGAAGTCCTGGGCGCCTATGTCTCGAGTCCGGCTCCTCCTGAAGAGATTGCAGGAGACGAGGATTTCTGGTTCCAAATCCAAGAGGCGTTTACCGTAGATCGGACAATTATCAACCTCAACAACGGAGGGGTGAGTCCGGCTCTGAGTGTCGTTCAGGACTCGATGACGAAGTCTCTGGATTTCTCTCACCGTGCTCCTGTCTACAACATGTGGGAGATACTGGAACCCCAGAAAGAAAGTGTCAGAAAGGGGTTGGCCGAGCTCTTCGGGGCTTCCCCTGAAGAGATTGCCATTACTCGCAACACCTCGGAAGGACTGCAGATCTGCCAGTTTGGTTTTGACTTGGAACCAGGCGACGAAGTCCTCACGACAACCCAGGACTATCCGCGGATGATCAACACCTGGAAGCAGTCGGAACGACGACAGGGTATTGTTCTGCGACAATTCTCGATCCCTGTTCCAGCGGAAGACATCGGGCAGATCGTTTCGCTTTTCGAGGAGCAGATCAATTCCAGGACCCGGCTCATTCTGATGTGCCATATGATCAACCTGACAGGTCAAATCCTGCCCGTGAAGGAAGTTGTTCAGATGGCACGAAAAAGGGGCATCCCCGTGATCGTGGACGGAGCGCACTCCTTTGCCCATGTTGATGCCCAACGTGAAGATCTCGACTGTGACTATTATGCGACAAGCCTGCACAAGTGGCTGTTTTCACCTCATGGAACCGGAATGCTCTATGTAAGAAGAGACAGGATCAAAGACCTCTGGCCACTGATGGCAGCCTCAGAGGGACAGGATGAAGATATTCGGAAGTACGAAGAAATAGGCACTCATGCAGCCGCCAATTTTCTGGCCATTGGGGACGCACTCGCCATGCACCAGGGGATTGGCCCGGCTCGAAAAGAGGCCAGGATGAGATATCTGCGAGACTACTGGGCCAACCGACTTCTTGAGAACCCGCGAGTCAGGCTCCATACAAGTCTCGATCCTCGTTTCTCGTGTGGCCTCGCGAACATGCAGATCGAAGGCGTTGACAGTGCGCAGCTAACCAGTTATCTCTGGAAGGAATACAAGATTCTCGTTGTCACCATCAACCACGATGAGTGTGAAGGGATTCGCGTCACGCCCAGTGTCTACACGCAGTTGAATGAATTGGATCGATTCTGCGACGTGGTTGAAGACGTCATTAAGAATGGTATGCCAGAGGTTTAACCAGGATAACTAATACTCTTACCACCAAGACCACCAAGAAAATGTCACCCAAAACGCGGGACAATGTTTACAAGACCCAAGACCCAAGACCCAAGACCCAAGACTATTCCTCAAGCTCGCTGAAGGTGAGGTTCAGGATCGGATACTCTTCCCAACCCTGGAAGTCGAAATGCCACCATTCGTACGGGTAAACGGTGAATCCGTGGCTTTCCATGACTTTGCGGAGGAGATCCCGGTTTTCCCGCGGTCCCGGGGTGCCTCCTGAGTAGTCGGGGTGGGCTATCTCGAGAAACTCGTCGTACCCACTCGGCATCACAAGCGGTTTTCCGGTCTTCAGGTCGTACAGAGTAAGATCCACCGCAGCACCACGGTTGTGGCGAGAACCGTCTTCCGGGTTGGCCACGTAGTTCTTGTACTGGGCTGGTGTAGCATCCCAAAACATCTTGGTCACAAACCAGGGACGATATGCGTCATAGATGAGTAAACCCAGACCCTTGTCCCGAAGTTCGTGATGAGCTTTCAGAAGTGCCTGAGCGGCTGGACGCTGGAGATAAGCCCGCGGGTATTTGTAAAAAGGGACTCCCAGGAAGTTGTTGTCGGTGGCGTATCTGATATCAAACTGAAGTGCTGGATCAAGCGTTGATAACTCCACGAGGTCCGGTTCCAGGAAATCTCCAGTCTCTTGGGGGGGAGTTGCTTCCAAGGCTTCCGATCTGAGTTCTTCAAGGGGCTTGACGGGGGCAATTCTGAAAGATGGATCACCCTGAGTCTGAACTGTTTCAGGTTGTCCACACGCTGGGATCCAAACCAATGTCGCGACAAGGTAGATCACAAATGCGGTCGAATGATTCGGAATCCCAAGCTTAGAAACGCTCAAGGCACTCAAAGCAAAACCACTCCTCAAAGATCGGTTAATCAGCGCTCGGATCCTGTCCCCGCTTGGCCTGTACTCAGGTATTGTACGGCAAGGCGCCTGATGGTATTCACCATCTCGAGAAGACCCACGGTCTTCCTGACCGAGAGCTCTCCACCGAAGAAACGGAGGATCAATTCAGGGTCCAGGCGGGCAACATCTCGAGGATCCGCACTTTCCAGGCCTTCGTCGAGTATTGCAGCAGAAGCCATAGCCGTGATTCCCTGTGGAGTCTCGACAGCGAAATGGAACCGCAAGGTGGCGTCTTCGCGAGCCTCGGCCCAAACGTAAACCTCAGACTCGCAATTCGGGACTCGATGTGATTCCGGGTAGGGGCGCCGCGCAATTCTTTCAGGCAGCGGTTCGAGACGTTCGGCGAAACTGGTGAGGGCGTCGATCCGTTCGGCCCGATCCGACAGTAGATCGAAGAACTCGAGCAATTCGGCAAGCTTTTCCGGTACTTCAGGCACGTTCCGGCTCCTGAGAAGTCTCGGACAGCCATGCCGACGGTACCCGGCGCTGCAGCGTTAGACTCGCCAGCAGAACCAGGGCAATCCAACCGAGATCAGCGAATAAGAGGTGCACCATCTGAAGCCATACGGGAGCCAGCAGTAACAGGTTGAATGTTCCAACCGCCAGCTGAGCCATGAAGAGGAGGCCCGTGAGAATCCCGATTCGAGCAATTCCAGCGCCACCGCTTTGCCAACTGACAAAAGCAGCGACCAGGACCAGCAAAGAGACAATGATTGCCAGAATCGGGTGATAGATGCGTAAGCGCACCAGGAGATGAGCTTCTGCGGAGAAGTCATTTGCCAGGCCTTCGGAAAAAGTTTCCACCGGGAAGAGCGTGTCCCCAAGTGCGGTGACAGCGCCGCTTGCCGCCAGGATCAGGCTCCCGCCCAGGGCCGCTACGAGTATTGCTCTTGTCCACCTGATCCTGGGGAATCGGATTTCCCTCAAATCTCCTGCATTCCAGGCCGTAAGTGCTGCACTGGCAAGCAGAAGATACGTGTTGACAAGGTGGAGCGCCATCACCCATGCGCGGGCAGTGGAGTCGTCATCTGCGACCAGTCCGAAAAGCACCAAACCTGCCCCCAGCAGTGCCTCTGTAAGCAAGAAGCCCGTCGTCAGGGATGCGAAAGTACGAACACGGCTGCCGGCGGGGAAAGACCGGAATGCCCACACCAACAGTCCAACCGCCAGAATCAGGGCGAGGCCGCTGGATAACCGGTGGGTGAACTCGATAAGGGTTCCGAGTTGCTCTGTTCGTGGTATCACCTCACCGTTGCAGAGAGGCCAATGGTTGCCACAGCCGGCACCTGACCCGGTGGCACGGACATAAGCACCCCAGACAATAACCAGGAGCGTATAGCCGATGAATCCCCAGGCGAATACTCGGAATCGCTTCATGGAAAGTCCTTTCGTCACCTTTTCCATTTTGAAACATCCTCCCGGCAAGACGTTTTGCGATGGTTCCTCAGGCCAACGCAAACGATGCCACAACGGACAATGCGGTGGCTGCCAGGCACCCCAATGCCAGCATCAAATTACCGAAAGTCTCTCTCTGCAAGGGGTTTAACAAATACGCAGCCGCAAAGCCTCCGGCAAACCCTCCGGCGTGGGCCCAGTTATCGATGCCAGGCATCAACAATCCGAAAACGAAAATAACTGCAGCATAGATAAGGGCCTGACGCCCAATTTCACTGCTCCCCGTCTTTCTGCCGGCCCATACCAGGGCGCCGAACAATCCGAACAGGGACGCTGACGCCCCGAGAGTCAGAGGGGTTCCGGCCAAGGTACTGGCGAGAAAGCCGGTGATGGAAGCCGTGGTGTAGATAATCACCAGTCGGCTGGGTCCATAAATGTCGGCAGTGACCGGTGCAAGCTGTCGAATCCACATCATGTTGAACAGGATATGGAGTACACCTCCGTGCAGCCAGGCGGCGCTCAGAAGCGTCCACCATCGACCGAACTTAAGCACCGGGAGGGCACCGCTCGCTCCAAAGACAAAGACACTCCAATTATCCGGCGCGACAATGCCAAAGCCGCCGAAATTGATATTTTGGCTGTAGAGCAGGGTTGCCAGGAAGAGAGCAGCGCACCCCCAGGTCACGATCTGCACGAAACCGAGATCGTGGCCCAGCTTCTGGAACAACGGAGCGTACCCCCACAGGCCAGGGTTCCGTGCACCACAATTGAAACAGCTCTCTGCATTGACGCTCACTAACCTTTTGCAGGAGCGGCAAATGACTGATCCCGTTGTCCTTCTTTCAAACATGATCGCCTCGACAGACGCTGTTGCGAGTTAGGTATCGACCGGCACTCGAAGGAAGCTCAAGCTGGACAAGCCATCTCCCCAGGGGTTCAAACGCGCAAAGAGTTCTCAAGCTACACCTTCCGCCGTTAGGCTCTCTGTCTTGTCTCCCCGGCCTACTATCGCCAGGTCCGTCAAGCCGACGAAGAGTCCATGCTCAACGACTCCAGTGATTCGACGCAGGCTCTCACAAAGCCGTTCCGGGTCGGCAATCTCTTCGAACCGGCAGTCGAGTATGTGGTTTTTCTGTGCCGTCACAAAGGGTTGGGACGTAGCGGTCATCCGGAGCTTAACCACTGCTCCCAGATCCCTGATCTGTTCGCCCACAAGCTCCCATCCGAACGGGATGACTTCTACGGGAAGCGGGAAGGCACCAAGGTTGTCCACTGATTTTCGTGAATCGGCGACGATGATGAGAAAGTCGGTGGCAGTAGCCACGATTTTCTCTCTCAAGAGTGCTCCTCCTCCACCCTTGATGAGATTCAAAGCCCGATCGATCTCATCTGCCCCGTCAACAGTTACGTCGAGCCGGTTCCTTTGACTGAAGTCGGTCAGTGGGATGCCATGTTCACGGGCCAAAACACTGGTACGGACCGAAGTGGGGATTCCTTCGATCCTGAATCCGTTACGCACTTTCTCACCGAGCAGCCTTATGAAGTGTGCAGCTGTGGATCCCGAGCCCAGGCCTACCGTCATGCCTGGCTGGATGTACTTGAGGCTTTCTCTTGCTGCTAGCTCTTTCTCCTTCTCGTAATCGGGCATTTTGAATCAATCATTTACTCTAACCTCTCGCGGTCTGTCAATCTGCCGGCGGTTCCGATTCATCTAAGTCACGATTGAAGCTTTGCGGCAATCGTTTCTGAGTTGAACTCTGGGTCGGCGAAAGACCATAGCGCGCCTCGAACCGGAGCCTGTCGTATACTGATCGTCGGCATCAGCAGGAACATTGGATCTTCCTGCGGCCTTGGATCATTTTTCTCGATGGATTTCCTGAAGGTGCCTGGCTTGGGGGGTAAGTACGACGCGCTACTCCTCGGTTCGTATGGCGGTCCCGGGGGTCGCGTGTAGGTGTTC
>JAUVSF010000656.1 GCA_030597245.1 Acidobacteriota bacterium | reverse complement strand
CTGAAGTTGGGCCGAGACGGTTTCCGAGAAATCACCCGTTCGCCACGGTTGACGGAACCGGGTGCATTGTCCGAATAGGAACTGATCTAATGTGCCCTTTGACGATCCGGCAGGAGACTCCGAGTGTTTGGGATTCTGCTTACGGCGTCTTGAATGATCTAATGGAACTGGGAGATGGGGGCGATTGACGAACGACGAACGGGCTCGGGGCTCTTCTCTCGTCACATACGTTACCTCTCTTCAAGACGGTTCACAATACGAGATATTCCGTCCCGGAGCATAGCGCATCCAAAATTGATAAGGAGACCGAGTCTCTTGTCGGCTAGTCGGAGATACGTCAGGAGTTGTTTCTTATGTACTCGTTGGATGACTTCGAGGGATTTAATCTCCACAATGACCTTGTCCTCGACAATCAAGTCAGCTCGGAATCCAGCGTCAAAATCATGCCCCTTATACGAAACGGGAATTGGGACTTGACTTAACGTAGAAAGGCCTCGATCTTGCAGCTCATGTTCCAAAACGGCTTCATACACCGACTCGAAGAGTCCCGGACCAAACTGCCTGTGAAGCTGAAGGGAAGCGTCTACGATTTCTCTGGCAATGTCGTTTTCATTCATTACTCCAATTAACGATCTCATTCGAAAAAGTGCGAAATCCATTTCTTTCACGCTAAGGCGCAAAGGAACGGTCGAGTTCCTGGGCACGGACGGCCACTGCCCACTCCCAAACCCTTAGCGGACTTGGCGAGCTTTGCGTGAAACTCATTCATCTCACGCCAAGGCGCAAAGGATGCAAAGGAACGGTCGAGTTCCTGGCACGGACGTCACTGTCACCCCTAAACCCTTAGCGGACTTGGCGAGCTTTGCGTGAAACCCGTTCATCTCACGCCAAGGCGCAAAGAACGCAAAGGAACGGTCGAGTTCCTGGCACGGACGGCCACTGCCCACTCCCAAACCCTTAGCGGACTTGGCGAGCTTTGCGTGAAACCCGTTCATCTCACGCCAAGGCGCAAAGGACGCAAAGGGAGAGGGGTGGAGGGAGCAGATGCTAAAAGGTTCTCGATTTGAAGAGCTCGTCAAGACTCTGGAAAAGCTTTCGCATCACTTTGACCGTTGCCCGGCGGACCCGGCTGGAAGTTCGCTGGTGGGTCACTCTGACGCAGAAAGCAACCTTGGGATCTGAAAGTGGAAAGAACCCGATGTAATTCGTATGGTAGCCGGTCCTGCCGTCACTGGCTGTTCCGGTTTTCATGGCGAAGGTGAATCCGGCTGGAGCCAGATTGTATCCAGTACCCCCAAAACGGGTCACCGCCTCCATCGCTCCAACACAGATCGCTGTCATCTTCGCATCAATGACCGCTCTCCCCTCTCCCGCTTCGAAGACCGAGGGGGATAACCCGAGCAGCCCATCCGAAGCGTGGACCACTCGCGGTTCGGGCATCTTCCCGTGATTGGCAAACGTTGCGGCAATAAGAGCAGCATGCAGAGGTGTGATAGATGTGGCTTCCAGCCCGATCGATAGATCTGCAAGTTCCCGTTCATTCCTCACTGCACCTTCAACTCGGCCAAATTCGATGCTGTCTGTGGCCTCCCGATCGAACCCGAAGCGTCTGAGCTCACTCAACAGTCTGCTTCTCCCGATCTGAACTCCGAGGTTCGCAAACGCAATGTTGCAACTCACGGCCATCGCCCGATCAAGACCACCCAGAGGACCAGCCCGGTAGGCACAGTAGAGCACTCCACCGTGATATCTCTCGGCTCCGCTGCAGCTCATTTCCGCTATCTCGGCGTCAGCGTCCAGCCCAGCTCTCAGTGATGCTGTCGTGGTAATAAGTTTCGAGATCGATGCCGGCTCACGCAGTTGTTCAAACGCTGGAAAAGACGAACGTTGGAGGGATCGACTGTCCGAGACAGCGGCCAGGATTTCCCCGGTTCCCGGCTCGAGCATGACGATAGTTCCTCGATAACCCGACAAGGCATTCTGAGCTACGCTCGTCAGATCAGAATCGATGCTGAGCCGAATTCCGCCCGCAGCTACGTCATTGATGGCCCTCTTGACAGGCTTGGAATACAGTAGGCCCAGATCAATCGGAGAATCCGGTTCGAAGCTTCCTTCGGAATTGACGACACCGAGAGGTGCTCCCCGACGATCGTACACAAATGCTCTGGTCGAGTCGCCGAGCCGTAACCGTACCGACCGCAAGCGTTCTCCGAACCAGGACTCGCGCCGCGATGCCGACACAGCTGTCCACGCCTCCTCAGCTTCATCGAATCGGTTGAGTTCAACGAGGGCAGAAGCCTTGAAGAGCGCGGCCAGGCCTTTGGGTGCCGAAGGTGAAAGCAGTTCTGCCAGGCTGAGACAAGCCGAGAATTTCCCGTTCTGGAAGCTTTGAATAAGCAGCAGATTGCCAGGAAATGCTCGCAGGGTTTCAACGTGAATCGGAGCGTCGCGGAAAACCGGCTTTCCCCGGAGACACTGCACAATGGCTTCCCCGGCAAGTGCCTCCTCCCCTGCCCAGAACGATCCGCGCAGTTGAGAATAGACCTCGGAGGCACTTTCCAGGTCTCCTTCGATGAGGTACCTGCCGGCGACCGCCAATTCTTCTTTCTGGGTGAAGTATTCCTCCGCAAGAATCGCTGATGCGAGGACGGACACGGGTAGGAGCCACAGCAGTATACGGAGGACGAGTACCAGCTTTTTTCTCATTCCGGAAGAAGTCAAGGGAGTACAGATCTTCGGATAGCGTTATGTTGACCGGACGTGCTCATTCTCTTAACCCGACTTCTCTCATCAGGCCGGCTGTTGATTCGTAAGCGCTTCTTACCCAATCGACTATCTTCTCCGGTTCCGG
>JAUVSF010000664.1 GCA_030597245.1 Acidobacteriota bacterium | reverse complement strand
AGCTGCGAGCTATGAGGAACAGTGAGATTGATGCACTGGTGGTGCAGAACCCAAAGGAGATGGGCTATTTGGGAGTCGTTACGCTGGTGAGGCATTTGAGAGGAGAGAAGGTTCCAGAGCGAATTGATACCGGTGTAGTGCTGGTGACCCCGGAGCGCTTGTCTGATCCCGAAATCAAGAAGCTCCTGGGAATCGAGTAGGAGATCTGTTTGGTGCAAGGCAGCTCAAATCCTCGTCTCAGAATGGAGAAGGTCTCAAAGCGGTTTGGGGTGAAGATTGCCCTCGATGGCGTAAGCCTCGTGGTTCAAGCCGGCGAAGTCCATGCTCTGGTAGGGGAGAACGGTGCCGGCAAGAGCACTCTGATGAAGATCCTCTCAGGCGCATATCAAGCCGACGCCGGTGCTTTCTGGCTGGATGGTGAATCTTTCCTGCCGAGACACCCTCTGGACGCCAGGAAAGCTGGAGTGGCGATGATCTATCAGGAACTGTCTCTCGCGCCACACCTTTCGATCGAGGAAAACATACTGCTGGGGATTGAACCGTCAAAGGGACCCTTTCTCCAATGGGGCGAAATTCACAGGAGAGCGGAAGATGCGATGCGTCAACCGGGGCTCGATCACTTGCTGCCCTCGACCCGGGTGTCCAGCCTGTCAATCGCAGAGCAGCAGCTAGTGGAACTGGCTCGGGCGGTAGCTATCGGGTGTCGAGTCCTGGTCCTCGATGAGCCAACGAGCACCCTGACGCAGAAGGACATCGGGCGACTGTTTTCTCTGATCGGTGAGCTCAAGGACAGAGGCTATGCTGTCGTTTATATTTCTCACTTCCTTGAAGAGGTCAAGAAAGTCACGGATCGTTTTACTGTATTGCGCGACGGGAGAGTGGTCCGAAGTGGCAATACCTCTGACATGAGTACCAGTGACCTGGCGGCGATGATGGTCGGTCGGGATGTCAAGGACATGTATACGCGGTCGAAGCGGCCGAAGGGCAGGGTGATCCTGGAGGTCTCGGATCTGGCAGGGATCGCGAATCCGAGGTCGGCTTCGTTGAAGCTGGCAAAGGGAGAGGTTCTTGGCATTGCAGGTCTTGTTGGAGCGGGACGAACTGAGTTACTTCGAGTGATCTTTGGTCTGGCTCCGGTTCAGAAAGGGCACCTTCGCGTAGGTGCTTTCATCGGGCCCGCCTCTCCGAGTATCCGATGGGCACAGAAGGTTGGTATGGTGAGTGAGGATCGTAAGCAGGAGGGACTCGCCCTGAACCTAACGGTTGCAGATAATCTGACGCTCACCCGGCTGGAAGGGCTGGGCCCGTTTGGACTGGTTATGCCGTCAATTCAGGTTGCGAAGAGTCGGTTCTGGATTGACCGGCTGGGGATTAAATGCGAAGGCCCGGACCAGCAGGTGAATAGTCTTTCCGGAGGGAATCAGCAAAAACTGGCCCTGGCAAGGCTTCTCTACCACGATGTGGATGTTCTTCTTCTGGATGAGCCCACCCGGGGAATTGATGTGGGATCCAAGGCGGAGATCTATCGATTGATTGACGAACTCGCAGTGGGAGATGAAGATGGCGGACGTTCACCCAAGGCAGTGCTGATGGTGAGTAGCTATCTGCCGGAGCTTCTGGGAGTGTGCGACCGGATCGCGGTGATGTGCCGAGGAATTCTGCAAGACGCCAGACCAGCCGAGGAATTGAGTGAACACGAGATCATGCTCGCGGCGACAGGAACGGGGAAGGTTCAATGACAAGGGGTCAGATGAATGCGAAGTCACTTGGATGGGTCGCTGGAGGGCTCAACAGATTTGGGCCGTTCGTGGGTCTGGTCTTCGTGATAATCGTTTTTGGATTGCTGCGGCCCCGGACTTTCCTGAGTTGGGGCAACTTCGAGGTAATGCTTCTCCAAACGGCAGTCGTGGGTACTGCTGCCCTGGGAATGACGCTGATAATCATCTCGGGTGGAATTGATCTATCGGTCGGATCGAATATTGCGCTCTGCACGGTGGCGGTGGCTCTGCTACTGAATGCCGGCGCTTCCCCTCTTATTGCCGTTCTTGGAGGGATTCTCGTCGGTGCAGCGAGCGGCGCCCTGATAGGGAGCCTGATTACGCGGCTTCGGATAACTCCCTTCATTGTCACCCTCGGCATGTGGGGTGCAATCCGTGGTGCTGCCAAGGGACTAGCCGGCGAACAGATGGTCTTCGCACCAGAGACCTGGCTGAATGGGCTGCTTACAACGGTGGGAGAGCAGAAAAGCTGGATGATCCTGCCGCCAGGCGTCTGGTTGACGCTGATACTTGCCTTGCTGACTGCCGGAATGCTGCGATACACGCGCTTTGGCAGGCATATCTATGCCATTGGATCGAATGAAATGACGGCTCGCCTGTGTGGCGTTCGAGTCGAAAGAACCAAGGTGATGATCTATGCCTTAGGGGCCGCCTTTGCAGGTGTTGCCGGCGTTCTTCAGTTCTCTTATCTGACGTTGGGGGATCCGACTACGGCAATCGGCATGGAACTCGATGTAATTGCTGCGGTCGTGATCGGCGGCGGCAGCCTGGCGGGAGGTGTAGGTTCGGTCCCGGGCTCCATCATTGGAGCCCTCATAATGACTGTAGTTGCCAACGGCTGCACGAAACTCGGATTAGACAACTGGATTCAGGAGATCGTAACAGGACGTAGCATTGTCCTGGCGGTCGCACTCGGCCAGATTCGCCACCGCCGGGAGGAGTAGGGGCTGGGGGCTGGAACCGGTAATCGGTAATCGGTCATCGGTAATCGGGGGGCTGACGAACTTCGAACTT
>JAUVSF010000715.1 GCA_030597245.1 Acidobacteriota bacterium | reverse complement strand
GGGATCGCTATTGGCTCTGGCTACCTCTTTCCGACCACGTTTGAGAACGAAGTCTTCTCGGATCTGACGGGTGAGCGGGGGGTCCTGATGGGTGCACTGGCAGGGATAATGGAGGCACAGTACGAAGTCCTTCGGGAAAACGGACACTCTCCAAGCGAGGCCTTCAACGAAACGGTCGAGGAGTTGACGGAGAGTCTCATCCGTTTAGTGGGGGAGAATGGGATGGACTGGATGTATGCCAACTGTTCTGCCACTGCACAGAGAGGCGCCCTTGACTGGAAACCCAGGTTCAGAGAAGCAACGCTGCCCGTGTTCAAAGAGCTGTATGGGAGAGTCAGGAGCGGGGCGGAAACGCGAAGGGTTATGGAATCGTGCGGTGCTCCTGACTACCAGGACCGATTAGCTGAGGAACTCCGAGAGATGGGGAACTCTGAAATGTGGCAGGCCGGAAAAGCGACACGAAGTTTGAGGCCAAAAGAGCAGGCTCGTGAGATCACCGGTCAGACTAAAGGTGTCGGTGGGCGCGACGTAGGATAGCCCGCGTTTCTCACCAGACCGGAAATTCTCCTGCCTGCGAGCTCGAAAATCGGGGAAATTTTCCTTGCTCCTCTTCCTTCACGGATCCTCGCTTTCTCGGGACTCTTCACTTAAATCCCATAGAATCAATAACATAGCTCCTCATTTGTCGAATTGGAACGGATGTTGCAAAGTGTTTATCAAGATCTGTGTCGAGAGTAATCGAATTGTGTTCAGCAGATGTCGGATGATGTTTCTAGATAGGCAACAGAAAACGACGGTCGGGAGTAAGACATGCGCCGAGACATCCCGAAGGGGAATCGAATGAGAAGCTACCTGGTTCTGGCCGGTTGGCTAGCCGTCACCATGCCAATGCTCATGGCACAAGAGATTGCCAGAAGTGGCGTAGTCGTCGAAGTTAAGTCTTCAGGAGCTTTTTTGTTGCGTGATTTCGACGGTGGTGAAATTGAAGTCCTGTTTGATGAGCGGACAGAAATCTCCGAGAGGAAGAAGAACCCGTTTCGCAAGGCTAAGCAATATTCCGCCGAGCAACTCGCCGTGGGTTTACAGGTGGAAGTAACAGGGTATCTGAAAGATGAGCAGCGCCTCCTTGCAGCTGAAATCAAGTTCACGCAGGATGATTTGAGAACTGCCGAGATTGTGTCGGCCAGCCTCGTGCCGCTAGGGCAAGGAGTTGAGGACGCTCGAGACCGAGTGGGCGAATTAGAACAACGACATAAAGAGGACGCTCAAGATGTTTCCGGGCAACTCACCGAGCTGAGTGAGGCATATAAAACTACTCGGGATGAAGCTCTGGAGACTCGTGAGGCTTCTGAGCGAGCTCAGACGACTGCTGATCTTGCTCTTTCAAATTCAAATCTAGCAACCAGGCGTCTGAATGCGCTGGATGATTATGAAGTAGGCAAGACTGAAACAATTTACTATAAGTTCGATCGGCTAGATCTTTCCGAACAAGCTCGGAGGAAGCTGGATGCCCTGGTTGAGGATATGCCGTCGCAAAAGGGATATCTGATAGAGGTGAAAGGGTTTGCCTCTGCTGACGGCGACCCCGTTTACAATAATCGTCTTAGCAAGCAGCGTGCTGAGTCTGTAGTCCAATACCTCATTGAACACCACCACATTTCCTTACGCCGATTCATCGCGCCTTACGGGTTTGGTGAACAAAACCCCGTCGCCGACAATGCTTTGCCGGAAGGACGCAGCATGAACCGTCGTGTCGAAGTTCGAGTGCTGGTTAACCGTGGGCTCGGCAACACAGCTGGGCTGCAAGGAATGTAGAGGAGCGAATTATCAGCTGCACTTGAAAGTGGTGCAGCGTACCCTTTGATCCGGTCCATGCTCAGGTTTAGTCTTACCCCCCCCAAAAGAACTCTGAGCGTGGCCGGATCAAACTCATCCGGATGGGCCGCACTGGGTTGCCGGCTTGTCAGGTCATAGTTAGTCGATCGATCCTGCAAGAGCTCGAAGCCCAGAAGGAAAATCATCGATTGTCAGTTCAGGGCTGCTTTTTCAGGCATGCCTTGACAGCGTAAACACCTATCATCGGACAATTGTTGCAAGCCCCAAGCTCTCCTCAGCGTAAGTCTGAGCCCTCTCTGATTCTACGCGCAACGACCGCTGGTTGGTCTCTTGTCAGGTTGACTGGAATCAAAGTGAACGAGAATGTGTAGGGTTTCGCTTTTAACCGGAACTCAGGGTGGGTTCGAGCGCCCCAACTATTGTCGCCCCCGACACCCATTTGCTGTAGGTCCACATTCAGGGTAATGAAGGGCCGTTTGCTCAGTTCGAACTGGTGTGCAGCCTTCTCCAGATCTTCATCCCTG
>JAUVSF010000207.1 GCA_030597245.1 Acidobacteriota bacterium | reverse complement strand
GTAGTACGCGTCAGAGAAAACGATCTCCTTCTTTCTCTCCTCAGTGATCGCAAAGACACCGACTACAAAATCGACTTCCCCATTTAGAAGGGCGTCCTGTAAGCCGGCATACGTCCGGTTGATCCAGGTCAGCCGGATGTCGTTCGAACCCGGCCCAACACGTGTCTCCTCCATCCGAGCGACAATCCGCTTTCCCAGTTCCGCATCGGGACCAACCAATTCTCCACCAACCTGATACATCAGTGGAGCTTCAAAAGGCACTGTACCGACATATGCAAACTTGTCCTTTTGAATCTTCTCGATCGTTTTCGCTCCGCCGGCACCGCATGCAGCTAATACGAGCGTTGCCGCCAACAATAACCCTAATAGAAAGACTTTTCTCAACATTTTATTACCCCAAAATCCTTACGGACAGTGAGAACTATAATGGGAAACCGATTTCTAATGCAATCTCTTCCGGCTTCCAGTTGTCGGATCGCTACCACCTTCCCCACATTCATAAAGAACTTTCAGGAGGTATGAACTCTCCTATGAGCCATCCAGGAACCGAGTCTCCGACCAAGTATCAGGAGTAGAAAGGATTCTCGCCACTGGTGTGATCCGTCGTGTCAACCACCTCTTCGATCTCGGGGATCAACTCGCGGATTCTCGCCTCTACACCATGCTTAAGCGTCATATCCACCATACCGCAACCGTGGCAGCCCCCCCCAAACGTCAAGTACACCTTATTGTCTCGGACTCCTACTAGAGACATCCGGCCTCCATGCGCCGCCACTGCCGGATTCAATTCCGTGTCCAGGAGATGTTGCACCCGTTCCTGAATGGAACCCTGCAGATCATCTCTTGGGCCGGATCCAACAGGAGGGATCTCCGGTTTGTTCGGATTCTCGAACTTGAACCCGCTCCGCACAACCCGGTCTTCGTAGTCAATCGAAGCTCCATTCAGATTCTTGGCACTTGCTGGATCGACAACGATGTCAAAACCGCCGCTCTCGACGATGATATCGCCATCCGTCTTGTCCTCCTCCGCGATCAGTCTCATCGCATAGCTGAACTGCGAAGTACCGTTAGCACGGGCCTCGACACGGAGCGCCGTCTTCTCCGACTGACCCTCCAATGACGCCTGGATCTTCTCCTTCGCCACCTCTGTCAAAGTGAACGAAAACTCTGAGAAACTTTCTTTTCCGGCATTTTCCATAATTATAGAGTTTAACAATTGACTTCTTTTTATGTAAGTAAGACTATCGAACAACTCAGCCTCTCAGAGGAGAAACTATGCAGAAGGTAACTGTTAAGTCTCAACCGCAGCCATACACCGTGGCGATTACAAACTCGAGGCATAGTTGGATTGGCGATGAACCAAACGACTTGGGTGGTGCTGACGCCGGCCCTACCCCGTTTGAGCTGCTTTTGAGTTCCATCGGTGCCTGCGTCGTAATAACGGTTCAAATGTACGCCCGCCGGAAAAGCTGGCCCCTGGAAGGGGTAACCCTCGACCTTGAGCACGTGAAGATCCAGGCAGCGGACTGTGCCGACTGCAAAACCGAGACCGGTCAGATCTCGCAAATCAAGCTGCGCTTGGATCTCCAGGGCGCTTTATCAGAAGAGCAGAGGGAGCGAATCTTTCAGATAGCGGGCAGGTGTCCCGTAAAACGCTCTCTCGAGGCGGAAATTAAGTTTCGTTCGGAGTTGGTATGAGCGGTTAGCCCATAGTGCAGCGTTTCGGCCAAAGGGGGGGGATATTTAACCTTATTATTCCAGAGAGGAATTGCTCCGCCCTCTTTACGGGGCTAGAATCCCAACAGTCAACGAGACAGCGGCACTTCGGGCATCTTTCGAGTAAACACATCAAGTGGAGGCACTATGGCAGCGCAGCAGACAGTATCCGGAAAAATCCAAGGGCGGTTGGTATCACTCGACGCATTTCGAGGCTTGACTATGTTCCTCCTGGTGGCGGAAGGTGCAGGGTTGTACGAGGCCCTTCAACACCCCGAATTCAGCGGAACGATTCTCGGGACGCTGGCAGTCCAGTTTACCCACCACCCTTGGAACGGTCTCCGGTTCTGGGACTTGGTGCAGCCCTTCTTCATGTTCATCGTCGGTGTGGCAATGCCTTTCGCGCTTGCCAAGCGCTGGGAACGGGGCGACCGTGAACTACAAATAATTAAGCATGTTCTTTTTCGCTCCTTCATGCTCCTGCTCCTGGGTGTCGTGCTTCACTGCGCTTACGCAAACAGCCTGGTCTGGGAACTCTGGAACGTCCTGGCCCAGCTGTCTTTCACCTATCTCCTGGCCTACCTGGTCATGCGCAAGACCCCAAAGACTCAGATTCTCTTTACTCTTGCGCTTTTGATTCTGACTGAGACCCTTTACCGCATCTGGTGGGTGCCCGGCTTTGACCAACCTTTTGTCAAAGACCACAACTTTGGCTCTTACATGGATCTCGTGTTGATGGGGAAATTGAACGCCGGCGGTGGTTGGGTAGCCATCAATTGCGTTCCTACAGCTGCCCACACTATATGGGGGGTGTTGGCGGGAATGGTGTTGCGAAGTAACCGGGCCGCTATGCAGAAGATCAAACTTATCGCCATCCCCGGCCTGATCATGGTCGTCGCGGGATACGCGCTCAACCCGATAACACCAATCATCAAGCGAATCTGCACCAGCTCCTTCGTGATCGTGAGTGGAGGGTGGTGCCTGCTCACCCTGGCTCTGTTCTTTTGGTTGCTCGACGTAAAAGGGATCAACCGGTGGGGCAAGTTCGCCATTATCGTCGGGATGAACTCCATCTTCATCTACCTCTTCAGCAATACTATCGGCCCGAGATGGCTGAATGGCTTTATCTCTATATTCACGGAAGGGTTCTTCTACTGGACGGGAGCCGGCTTTGTCGCCCTGCTGACGGCTCTAGTGTCGTTGGCTGTACAGTGGTATCTTTGCTATTGGCTTTTCAAGCGCAAGATTCTGATCAAGATCTGACAACCCGATCGCGAGGGATGTGTGGTGGTCATGCTATAATCCGCAGTGCTTGGAACAGAGGAAAGGGAATGCACGTCGACATACGACAAGCTGGTGATGTGATCATCGTGGACCTGCAGGGCCGAATGGTCGCCGGAGTCGGGGAGCGCATGCTGCGCGATGTGATGAATCAACTTGTCGCAGAGGGTTGGAAGAAGATTCTGCTCAATCTCTCGGGGGTATCCTGGCTCGACAGCGCCGGTATTGGCGAGCTCGTCGCCAGCATGAAGATGGCCGGCCGTTTCGGGGTTGCCGTGAAATTGTTGCGCATCGGAGACCGCGTGAAACACGTTCTCTCGATTAGCCAGATCCTTCCCCTTCTTGACGTCTACGAAGATGAGGAAGAGGCGCTTCGAGAGCTGAGCATGGAGGTCACAACGCCGCTCAGCGAAGATCATCCTTTCAAATGACGCTATTCACCCACACTACGTAGATACGTCGGCGTCTCCGGGCTTCAGGCTTCAGGACAAATCGGCAAGATTCACAGCCGCCGCCGGCTTAATGACCGTCGGTTCGGAGATAGGGAGACCAGGGATGACGCTTTCGCCGATAGATGCCGTCTTAGGCATTATTCTTTCAGCTGCTCTGCTTTTCAGTATCATCCTCCTGGCCGTCAGAAGTTCCGAAAAAGTCTATCCGGTCCTCTGTATCCACTGCTGGAGACGCAAAGATCAGAAGACAACCGTAAGCCACTCACTGCAGAAAGGTGAGTGGGCAATCTGCCAACATTGTGTCAAGCACTACTGGCTGTTCGAAGATTGAACTGGGGGCTGGGGACTTATCGAAGTGCGAATGACGAACTTCGAACGACGAACGATCTGAAACGGGTCTCGAGGTCTCGGGGTCTCGAAGGCTTGGGGATTGGTGCTTGGGACTTGGGTCTTACTCCCCAGGGGACCAGTCTCTTGTGTCCGCAGACCCTGTTCGATCATTTAATAATCCACTCAGACGACCCATTCACCTCTTGATCCATTGGTGTCCCAACGTGCAACCTTCCTCCCTCATGCCAACGCGCAAAGCCCTCGGCTAAACCTAACGCAGCCTGGTTACGTAATAATGGAGTGAATGACGGACCAGCAATTGATGAAAGCTGTCGCAGCTGGGAATGATGAGGCTGCCAGTGTGCTGGTGGACCTGTATCAGAAGCGTGTTTTCACATTCCTCCTGGGCTGGGCAAGGAATCGGGAGGATGCGCTCGACATCACCCAAGACATCCTTCATCGGGTCTGTCAGAAAGCCGGTAACTATAACGGGCAGGCACCATTGACAGCATGGATCTTCACGATTGCACGCAATCTCTATATCGATCACTGCAGGAGCAAGGATGCTCGGCGGCAATGCAGGACCATCGAGATGGACCAATCGATTGAAAGACGCGTTTCCGCGGCGACTAACTCGCCCGAAACAACACTTATGGGCAAAGAGGTTTTCCTGCGAGTGAAGAATGCCATTGACCGGCTGCCACCCAGACAGCGTGAAGTTGTACAGCTGCGCCTCCTGGCCGAACTGACCCTTGAAGAAATATCTGACACTGTCAGTCTGACAACGGGTGGAGTTAAGTCAACACTTCACAATGGCCTGCGGGCATTGAGAAAAGAGCTGGCCGATTTGGAGAGGGGCACTTATGTCCATATGTGAGAAGAATCAAGCTATTCTGGACGACTACATCCTCGGTCTTTGCGATCTGGAGGACTTCGACAAGAGCCATGCGCGGTGGTGTCCGACCTGCAGGGCGGAATACAAGCAATCCCTGTCTTTGCGCAGACACCTGGTTGGCTATGCTGCGGAGATGAACCGGCTCGCGGACCAACACCCGGTCGAAACAACGCCTCATCACTACGGGCCGCAAGCGTGGATCTCCATTCGGAAGCTGGCACCCTGGGCCGGTTTGGCCGCTTCTGTCATTCTCGCATTCATGCTCGGATCGCTTTATACCGGGAGGGACGGAACGACCACTGCGGGCGACCTCTACCTGCGGTCCCTGGAGTCGGAGTCGGGAAGAGCTCAGATCTTGACGTACCTCGGCCGCACGCAGGTCTTCTTCCTTTCTCTGTTCGATGGCGCTGATAAGTGCGGAGCCAATGCCGAAGCGGACCGCAGAATGGCGGCCGAATTGATCTTTCAGAAACGGCTGCTCGAACCCCGGCTGTTGAGTCCCGAGCTGGAAGACATCCGGCCACTGCTCGATGAGGTTGAGTTCATCCTACTCGACATCTCGGAGGGCGAAGGTTGCCTGCGGGAGACGGACCTTATGCTATGGAAAAAAGTGATCGAGTCCCGTTCAACACTATTGAGGCTGAGCCTCCTTCAAATGGAGGGCCGCATCTGATGAGGAAGAAATCAACGTTCGTGTATCTTTTGCTGATTTTCCAAGCGATACTCTGGCCTGTTGCTGTTGCAGCGCAAAGCGCGGAGGAACTCATGCGCAATGCCAAACTGGCCATCTTCGACCAGCAGTGGCAGGACGCGCTGACTACCCTCCGTAAAGTGCAGTCAGAACATCCTCGAAGCCCTGCCGCACTGCAATCCCGATTCTATGAAGCCCGCGTGCTGGAAAACCTCGGAAGTGAAGAGCAGGCCATCCGCACATATGAAGCATTCCTCGGGGAGACTCCTCAAGACTCAACGCTGGCAAGGGAGGCTCGTTCGTCCATTGTCCAGCTCAGTACACAACTTTATCGAGCAGGGAATACTCAGTACATTGACCGCACGATTGCCGCCTTAGACTCACCTAACAAAGAACTGCGCTTCCTGGCCGCAGTTCAGCTCAGTTACATACGGGATGAGCCGGCTGTTGTCCGGAAAGCGGTCCCGATTCTTCAGGCGGCCCGGGGCTACGGCCATAATGCCGAAATCCAGAATCAGGCCGCACTGGCACTTCTGCGGATCGATCCCAAACTGCTGGAGGCTGGAGAGAAGCCGGCCGGTTCAGATAGGGGTCGGAAGACCCTGAATGTAGCGATCCTCGTCGATGGAGAAGAAACCTTCAAACTCAGCTTCCCCCTTTCTCTTGCTCGCATGCTGTTCAACGCTTTGCCGAATGATGCAAAGGAGGATCTGAAAGAGGAAGGGCTGAACCCAGAAAACATCTTGAAGCAACTCGAAACAGCCGGTGAGATAATCGAAGTTCGCTCCGCCGATAACGAAGTATTCAGGCTCTGGATTGAATAGGGTCTTGGGTCTTGGGTCTTGGGTCTTGGGTCTTGGGTCTTGGGTCTTGGGTCTTGGGTCTTGGGTCTTGTAGAGATTCTCCCTTTTTTCACGTGTGGTTTGTCAAGTCAAGAAAGGAGGAAGATCCGAAAATCCGATGCCGCTGTCTTCTCTTTGCGAACAACGAACACGGAACCTGTGCATCTCGCCGAGAGCCAGGTCTCACGGGTCTGTTGCTCAAATCGGATTCAGATACGATTCTGAAGAAGAGTCAAGGTCCTGCCCTACAGTGCTGTCAGGGCGCAGGAGATGCAGCGCCACTTCGTTTTCATCTCCCGCCAGTCCCGGATGTCTAATTGAGGCGTTAGTGTGAAGAACCTTGAAATCAGCCCCGACCTGATCTGAGCAACAGCCCCCCAAGACTCAAGACCCAGGTCTCACGCCCCTAAATATCAGGGGGGTGGTTGACAATGGTCCCATGCTTTTCGTCTCAGTTCTCATACTAGCCGTGGGGATCGCTATCGTCGGTAGCTACAACTCCCTGGTCCGTCTCAAGGTGCTGACTGAAAACGCCTGGTCAGACATCGGAGTACAGCTGAAACGCCGTCACGACCTGATACCCAACCTGGTCAACACCGTCAAAGGGTACGCTGCACACGAGAAACAAACCCTTCAGGCTGTCGTAGACGCAAGAACTCAAGCCCTGCTGGCAAGTGGACCCGCCAAGTCCGCTCAGATGGAAGGACAGTTGACTCAAGCCCTGAAGTCTCTTTTCGCACTCTCTGAAAGCTATCCCCAACTTCGAGCATCTGAGAACTTCGCGGAACTTCAATCATCTCTGACCCAGATTGAGGCGGCAATTCAGAACGCGAGACGTTACTACAACGCTGTTGTCCGGGACCTGAATACCAAGATCTCCCAGTTCCCCTCCAATATTGTGGCCGGCTTATTCAAGTTCGAGCGGCAGGAATTCTTTGAACTGGAGCAAGGCGAGGAAGCAGTCCCGGAAGTGAAGTTCTCTAGCTGAAAGTCCAAGCAAGATGCGAATACGACTTAGCTTCCTTCTGATAGCTTTTGCCTGCCTCGTTTCCACGACACCACGTGTTTCAGGCAGGTCTTTGGAAATTAGTCATTTCCACTCAGAGATTTGGGTTCAACAAGAAGGCGACATCCTGGTCACAGAAACGATCACCCTGCGGTTCACCGGCTCCTGGAATGGCATGTACCGACTTATTCCTTTCCGCTACCGCACTCCTCTGGACCGGAACTTCACTCTAAAACTGAAGCTGCTCAGTGTGTCGAACGAATCCGCCCAGCCCTACAGGTACGAGCAGGGCAAGGAGAATCACTATCAGAAGATCAAGGTTTGGATCCCCGGAGCCGTGGACACATCTAAAACGGTGATCTTCCGCTATCAGGCGCTCAATGCCCTCCAATTCTTTGAGGCTCACGACGAACTGTACTGGAACGTTACCGGTGATGAGTGGGATATCCCAATCCGGGACGCGCGTGCCACAGTGCATCTTCCCGACGCCGTCACGGGGCTCAGAACAGTTGCCTTCACCGGTGCTTATGGCTCACGTGAACAGGCTGCCTCAATAGCCACCAACGGAAATCTTGTGGAGATCCGAACCCAGCGACCGCTACAGATACATGAAGGTCTTACCGTCGCCTTAGCCTGGGATCCCGGCGTGGTTGAACGTCCGACCATTGTTGAAAAGATCTTTGACGCACTAACCAG
>JAUVSF010000231.1 GCA_030597245.1 Acidobacteriota bacterium | reverse complement strand
GGCTGCAGCACGCCACCTGAGACCCCATCTTGTACTTACCCAGCCTGGAAGCGGAAATCGTGAGGCCTTCAGCCGAAGCAATGCAGCGGAGACCAGTGACCGCAAACTCCCTTCCAATTACAATGATTACCATCCAGGCCGGTGCAACACCCATCTCCACGAGCGCAACGAGAGCAGCGGAGATGAGAATCTTGTCTGCAATAGGATCGAGTAGCTTTCCCAGCACCGTCACCTGGGATCGCTTCCGCGCTAAATAACCGTCTAAATAGTCGGTCATGGCGGCAGCGAGAAACACGAAAAGGCCCCACACTTCCCTATTCGGGAAGTTGCCGGTCAACAGAACGACCAGGAGCAACGGTACCAGAAAAATGCGACTGACAGACAGAGTATTTGGAAGGTTCATACTGGGTTTTCGGCTTCCGACCTTCACGGGAAACTTTAACATATATGCGATCAGAGTGTCATTCTGGTGCGGCAGGAGTGGAATTTACGGCCCGATTCAGGTAAAGTCCGTGTTTGGGATAAACAGGGCTAGGCATCCTTTTTCTTGAAACCGATTACTTAATTCAGCGTCTTACCACCTATATTCGAGATAAGTGTATCTGGCGTACGCACGCCTGGAAAGCTTTTCACGGAGGTATGGTTATTATGTTTGGTAAAAAGATAATGAGAGCCACCGAGACAGCCGTTGCCGGCATGGTCCTCGTGTCGTTGGGGGGTCTAGTGGCATTCTCCGATACACCCTTTGCGGGGCAAGAGGTCGCGGAAGCGAACCTGACAGTACTTGAATGGACAACACTAGAAGTGCCTTTGGCAGAGCTTGACCTCTCGATGCCTGATCCGGAGTTGATAGGCTCCGAGGTGTCAACGCAGGAGGCGGCGGAAGACACTGGTTTGCAGGAGGGCCCTCTCTACGAAGTTTTCGAGGCGACGGCCTATTGCGACTTCGGAATCACCTATTCTGGTGTTCTGGTGCATAGAGGCATTGTTGCCGCGGACCCCAGGGTTCTTCCAATTGGATCAGTCATCGAAGTTAGCGCTGGTGACTACAGCGGCATCTACACGGTCATGGACACAGGCGGTGTGGTCAAAGGGGAGCTAATCGACATCTACATGCCCGACTACGAGGAAGCAATCCAGTTTGGTCGGCAGAGCGTAGGTGTCCGTGTGATTCGCCATGGCTGGCAACCGGATCAACTCCTCGGCTTCGAGTATACTGTGGCAGGATAGGCCAGACCCGCGGGCACAGTGGTTAGCGTACCCGGGTCTGACTGGTCCCCGGCACGCCGTTTGCCCCTGCTCGAGATGAGGCATGTGTGCGGGGAGCTTGAACTGTGCTTACGGCCCGAAAATGGAGAACTCCTCCCCTAAACCATCCAGCGACGAAGACCTGATCGCCGCTAAGATCGCAGGCCTTCCCAGGACGCCTGGAGTTTACCTGTTCAAAGACCAGTCCGGTGGGATCATCTACATCGGTAAGGCGAAGAGCCTCCGCCAGCGCGTCAGATCGTACTTTCAGACAAGTCATTCCAGGGATCTTAAAACCGATTTCCTGGTGCGCCACGCAAAAGACTTTGACTACGTGGTTACCGATTCGGAGGTGGAAGCTCTCATCCTCGAAAGCTCACTCGTAAAGAAACATCAGCCCCGGCTGAACGTCCGACTCAAAGATGATAAATCGTTTCTTCACATCAAACTGACGTTGAACGAGGAGTATCCCAGAGTCCTGCTTACTCGCCGAATCAGGAATGACGGAGCGCGCTGTTTCGGCCCGTATCTACCGGCTTCCCTGGCCAGAAGCACCATCAAGATAATCAACCGGCACTTTCTGCTGAGGACTTGCTCTATTCAGATCGATGGGAACCTGGACCGACCTTGCCTTGAATACTATATCCGGAGGTGCCTGGCCCCCTGTGTTGCAGGACTCTGCACACACTCGAACTACACAAAAGCAGTTCAGGATGTAATTCTTCTGCTCGAGGGCAAGAATGAGCAGTTGATCCAGGTTCTCACTGAGAAAATGAAGGAAGCCTCCGAAACCGAGTTGTTCGAGACTGCTGCCTTCTATAGGGATCGTATCCGCCTGATCAGGGATTTGGCGGAGAAACAGAAGATGGCCTCTACAGGTCAGGATGATTTGGACATCTTCACCTATTACCGGGAGGGATCTCGCCTTGCGCTCCAGCTCTTCAGCATGAGGAGTGGTCGGGTCGTCGGCAAGCGTGAGTTTTTCTGGGAGGACTTGGAGTTCTTCGATCCTCGAACCTTTCTCCGCGACGCCATCCAGCAGTATTACCTTGAACAAACCTACGCTCCGGAAAGAATCTTCCTGCCGTCAGAGATCGAGCACAAAGAGGTTATAGAAGAGTGGCTCAGTGACAAACGGAGAACGGTGAGCAGAAGACGAGCGAGGATCCTGATCCCCAAACGAGGTAGCAACCTGGATCTTGTTCTTCTTGTGGAGAGAAATGCCAAGATAGCCTTCGAGTCCCGGTTCAAAGTCTTGAAATCCCAGAAAATATCGTTACTCGAAAAGTTGCAGAATGATCTCGGTCTCCCCCAGTTGCCGCGACACATCGAAGCCTTTGATGTATCTAATATTCAGGCAGCTGAACCCGTTGCCTCAATGGTGGTTTGCAAGGAAGGCGTAATGAGCAGAAAGGACTACCGGAGGTTCAAGATTCGTGTCCCAGCCGTCCCAAACGACTTTGCGGCCATCCAAGAAGCAGTTTTGCGCCGATATCGGCGATTACTCAGCGAAGAGAAGAAACTCCCTGACCTGGTGTTGGTGGATGGTGGCAAGGGACAACTGCATTACGCCTATCAGGCCCTTTCCAAGCTGGGCCTGGATGATACTCCTCTTGCCGGCATCGCAAAGCGAGAGGAAGTTATCTTCGTCCAGGGACAGGAAGATGGAATCTCTCTGCCACGTTCGTCACCTGCCCTGCATCTAATACAGGAAATCAGAGATGAGGCACACCGTTTTGCTGTGACCTATCACAGGCAAAGGAGGTCGATCAGAGACTTTAGCTCAGAATTAGATGCCATACCCGGAATTGGGCCGAAGCGGAAGAGGAGGCTCCTTCAGAACTTCGGGAGCGTGCGCCGGGTTAGGCTGGCTACCGTCGAAGAACTGACACCTTTCCTGGGGGGAAAACTTGCCAGACAAGTCAAAGAACAACTGGCAACGTCCGAACCGTCAGATGAGGCTGCAGACTCAGGGAAACGCTCGAAGGTTGTAAAAAGGCGCAAAGGCAGCAATTAGAGCGACTACGAATGCGTGTTGAACACTGAGGATATCCCTGGTCAGTATCCCCCAAAGACCCTTTTCACTGGAGATCTCTTGTTCACTTGAGAATCGATCCAGGACAATACTCAAATCAATTCCCCGGTCGATTACTGGATCAGCGATTCCGGGAGGCACGACAATCCCTCCGCCATGACCAAAGTGGCCTCGATGCCCATCCGAGACGTAGGCCCAACTCTCCAAAAAGGCAATTCGACGGGGCCCCTGAGCGTCTACGACATTAAAACCGCTTTCAAGACCGACATAGTAATCCGCTTCCGTCCTCGCACGCTTAAGCTGAAGACCCAGCGTCTCAACGCACTCTCGAGGAACACTCATCAAGTCTCGAACGCTCAGCGATATCTGGGCAGGCGTTCCCGAGATGCTGTATCCGAAGAACTCTACCTCCTCATGGGTATCCTGCGTCAAACTGGCTGAAAAAACCTTCCAAGCTTCCTTGGTAGCAGCTATCTCAGTCGTGGAACTCCTTCCGATGGCGATTCTCATCCATCAGAATTTTACTCCCGCCATCTGACTGACGAAGAACCTGACTCGAGATCCCCGGCCTGCCTTCCCAGACCCACCAGGAACGGGTCTGTTGCTCAAACCGAAATAGGCCAAGCTCCCCTTTGCGCTCTCTGCGTTCTTTGCGTGAAACACCTTGGCGCCTTAGCGTGAGACTATTTTTGATTTGCGGTTTCTGATTCTCGAATTTCGAGCTTCGAGCTTAGGATTTGGTGCTTGGTGCTCGGGATTTCTCCAAGATGTTCCCAAGAGTGTCATGAATCCTCCCGTTGGTCGCCAGGCATTCTTGATCGTAAATAGAGACTTCACTCCCATCAAAGCAAGAGACCTTACCCCCAGCCTCAGTGACAATCAAGCTCCCGGCCGCAACATCCCAAGGGAACAGACTGAGCTCCCAAAACCCATCAAAACGGCCGCAAGCTACGTAACACAGATCGAGAGCAGCTGATCCGTCTCTGCGGACCGATCGACATTGAAGCATCATCGTGCTGAACAATTCGAGGTTAAGTTTAATTGCCTCCATTCCATAGGAGAATCCAGTGACCAGGAGGCTGTCCTCAAGAACACTCTCCATCGAGGTGGAAATCGGCGTTCCGTTCAAGAATGCACCACGCCCCTTGATCGCATGAAAGCACTCGTCTGATACGGGGTCAAAAACCACGCCGACGAGTACTTTTCCGTTCACTTCACAGGCAATTGAAACGCAGTAGCAGGGGTATTGATGGGCGTAATTGGTCGTGCCATCCAGTGGATCGATAACCCACTTCACCGGACTCTCACTCGGAATTTCGCCTCGTTCTTCGGCAAGAATCCCATGGTCCGGGAATCGGGAGAGAATCCGTTCAACAATGACGCTCTCAGCCATCAGATCAGCTTCCGTAACCAGGTTTACCCGACCTTTCTTCGAAATCTTGAAGCCAACCCGGGCTTTCTCCAGCAAAACCTTTCCAGCGTCTTCGGCAGCGGCAGACGCCACTGCAAACAATTCGTCAAGATCAACCATGCTTTACTCGCAATCTGTTATCCTCCGCGGCGTGAGTCCTTAATCGGCACGGTGGAGTAGAGCCACGGCTTGAACCGCGACCCCCTCTTTTCGCCCAATGACTCCCTTCCCCTCCATTGTTGTGGCTTTGACTGCCACATCGTCAGCTGTGATATGAAGCGTCCGAGCGATATTGGCCCGAATGGCCTCAGCATGGGGTTGGAGTCGCGGTGCGTCCGCAATCACCACGATATCTACGTTCCCGACCGAGTACCCTCTGTCGCGTACCCGTTCATAAACCCTTTCCAACAGCAACAAACTGGAGATCCCTTTGTAGGAAGGATCCGTATCAGGAAACATGCAGCCGATGTCATTGAGCCCGGCAGCACCCAGCAGAGCATCGATCACAGCGTGCGTGAGCGCGTCCGCATCAGAATGTCCTGAAAGACCTTCGATGTCCGGGATTTTGACCCCACCTAATACCAGTTCTCGGCCTTCTGCAAATGGATGAAAATCGAAGCCTAACCCTACACGATACTTGAACCTGCTCATTTCTATCTTCATGGCAGACCGGCAAGGCATCCCCGGGAAAGGGATTCTCAAAACAGTCTCACCAATTCCACTCTCTGAGCTTCAGGATCAGTCCAGATCAGACTGCCACGTTATTTTGACGTTACTTTTTTCCCCGGCCACAACGCGGACTTTGTAACCCTGGCACTCCACCAGAGCGGCCTCGTCAGTCGCTTCAATACCGAGCCGGGCACCCTCAGAAAAGGCGTCTTCCAGCAGGCTCCGTTCAAACCCCTGTGGTGTCTGTGCCAGACCCAGGGACTTACGGTCCAACGTTCTTGCAATGAAATCCGCCTCGACAACCTTGACAGTATCACAAACCGGTAAGATCGGAATGCAGGCACCGTACCGAAGGGTCCCTTCCAGTACCCGTCCAATCAAGTCCTCAGAAACAAAAGGGCGGGCAGCATCATGGATCAGGACCGACTTGACCTGCATTCCCAGAAATCCAAGGCCCGACTGAACTGAATCCTGACGGCGGTCACCACCAATCGCGACGTAGGGCGTAAAAGGTAAATGGCAAGCGTCCAACTGCCTCTGGACCTGAGCTTTCATTGCAGCAGGAACCACGACGACGGCCTCACCGACAAAGGGCAGGAAAGCCTCCAAAGCAAGAAGGTAGACCGGCTTACCGTGGAGCTCCAGGAACTGCTTCGGCACGTCGGACCCAAACCTGGAGCCGGAACCCGCAGCAGCCAGAATCAGGCCACACTGAGATTTTTTGGCCGTGCTCAAAAAGCTACCCTCCGTTCGGTCGAGGATTCTAGTTGACGTTCTTCCTAACAGGATTCGATTCTAGCCGGGCGGTGTGTCGAGAGCTAGTGTTGAGCATATTGTTTTCGGGGTCCCCGGTTTTCGGTCTGGCGCGGCCCCTCCCGTTAGGGTCTGTTGCCAGAATCAACCATGGCACCTCCGACATCGGGGTCCGAATCGTCGACAAGATGTCGACGTCCCGGCTGGATGAGGGTGCCGCAAGCTTCCTCAGCCCCGTTGCGGGACGGCATGCGTCGCGCCCAGCAGTTTCCCCGCCGAAGGTATGACGCGAGAGACGGTCTCAAGACTCTCAGAATTGTACTGTTGTCCCGTCGCTCCGCTCCGGGCTCTGATCCTCTCGGCGAACACTTCAATCTACCTTGGAACCCAAAGGATGATCTCCCAAGATCAGGTCCAGGACCGCGTGCCCGCCGCCAGCGTGGGAACGACAGCACATCCCTGAAGTGGGTTCGGGTGGTGCGACAGTCTCGTGAATGCTGGGTTGTTCCCTCCCTTGAGACCTGAGGCGCGATGCCCTCTTCTTCGCAACACGCCCCCGAGTCCCGAGGGAGACATAGGTCGAACACGTCACTGGGTTTGACGCTCCCACAGCATTCCGAGTCCGGAGGACGACATGTGCAAAGCCCAGGGCGGGTGCCCGACGAAGGAGGGCACCAAGCCCTGGGTTGCCGGCGCGCCCGTCACGGGAGTCACGCCTTGCGGGACGGCATGAGTGTCGGCAGTTGGCGTCAGAGCACGGGCTGGATCTCGATGATCTGAACCAGCTCGAAGATTGATCTTGATCCCTCTACCCTTAATTAATGCCGTCCTCCGGACTCCGTGAGTGCCGCCTGAGCATGATCCATATCTGCACGACACATCGAGAGTAAGGTCAGGTGTCAGCTCCCAAGAAGAAAAACCCAGATCCCTCAAGACCCAAGCACCAATTCCCAAGCCTCAAACCGGCCAGGTTCGCTCAGGGTCTATTCGATTACGAGCACGAGCTGAGATACCAAGCCCCCAAGACTCCAGTACTCCAATACTCCAAGCCCCCAAGACCCAAGCCTCAAGCCCCTTTCACTTTGACCCCGGACTACCCGCAAAAGACAATAGCCACTAAACTTACTCACGGAATCAGATGAAACCGTGTCAGGGAGGTGCATCTCATGGAGGAAAGGCTGTTCCCTGTTCTGCGGCAGTGGTCGAGCATTCCGACCCTGGGAGTTTCCTTGCTTTCTACGGTCCCACTCAGTGCAGCAACTGTCTCCCCACCCAGTGGTAATATCGTCGTCACCCTCGAAATCAAGGAGAGACTTGTACCTTATC
>JAUVSF010000341.1 GCA_030597245.1 Acidobacteriota bacterium | reverse complement strand
TTAAATTGGCCGGGTTAGAGAACCGCGTTTGCCAGCACTAACACAAGAGCAATGGGATAGGCCACTCGAAAGATGCGGTCCATCTTCAAAACTAGTGCCTCTTTCCCGAAATTAACTAGAGCCGCCGTTGCCACAGCTTCCATGAGGGCCGTGAACACAAGCACGAGGGACCAGAGCATGAAGGTATCCGCTCTCGTCAAATATGAGATCCGTGGAAGGAAACCGCTCATCGCAAACTGATACGCAATCAGCGTCAGCATGGCAGTTGTCCCCACCCCCATTTGAGGCGCTGTCATTGAGGGCTTGATCCAGAAAACCGCCCAAGACATAAAGACGATCAGCGTCACGGGAATCATGAGTTTGCGCCGGAAATAGCCAGGCTCGCGAACGGCTTCAATCTGAGATGTGAAGCTTGAGAAATTAGCTCCTCTGACCCGTGCGTATTCTTCGTTTACGGAGGACCTGGGAATACCGAGTGTCCAACTCGTAACGGATTGCCCTTCCAGACTGCAGAATTCATCGAGAACTTCCAATTTTACCTCGTTGGTGGCCAGTATCGAGTCGGCGGTAACAGTCAAAATCTGCCGGTCAAAAGGAAAATCTCTCAAGTCGAGCGGAGTATAAAACGTGATTAGCTTCCTTGAGAAGTAGTAGACATATCCTTCAGCATCAATCAGCGTGATGTCCGAATAATCGCTCTTAACATCCCGCAGATTTCTAAACTGCAATCTGGGAATCCAAACGTCTCCGATCGGCAGTTGGCAGTCGGCATAGGCCTCGCCACGGGATGGGGCGGCCAGGCGCGAGTCTTTCCAGCGCAAGGCTATCCAGACATCGGTAACGAACGTTTGCTCGGTATCCTTGATCTCCAGAACATCGGTAAAGGTGAGGCCCACGCCGACTCGAGTCACCACTCCAGCTGGGTCCGGACGCTCCCTAGAATACTGATCCGGGGAAGGGCAGGTGGCTGAAGTTCCGCCACGCAGGTTGAACTCGAATTCCGCTTCCTGCGCACTCTGGGCGAAGAGCGGTCCCAAAGAGGATGAGAGTAGAAGAAATCCAAGTACACCCCTAAAGCAACTCCTCGAAAACGAAACACGCATTTCAAAACCCTTCTGTCTGCCGGCCATTATCGCTAGTTCCCGAAGACAATCGCCAGGTCCCACGGTTTCAGGACCATGGTTGTTCCAGATTGTACCGGCTTGTCTAACAGCAAGTCGATGCCTCCTGAGTATGGATACTGGAAGCTCTGCTGTTCACCCGAGTAGTTGAGGTAAAAGTGAACCGGTTTACCCTCCCCGCTGATAGAGTGCTTGACCCTTACGGGCTGCGGAAGATCCTGGTCTGAACTGGTAAGCGCTGCCAACTCCAAAGCCTCCGTTAACACCGCCTTCTGCAGAGGCAAGGTCAAAAAGGATCCCTCGTATGTTAGGGTTCCTTTCCCGAACTTGTTTCGCGTGATGGCTGGAAACCTGCCGAAAAAGGGATCTTCGTATCGGGCCAGCACTTCAGCCGTCTCAGGAATCAGAAACTCCGCCCACACCGAGACTCGGTTGTCCTCACCGACTTCAAACGGATCGTTCTCTAGAGCCAGGGGTTTAGTCAGATTTGAGAACTCCTGATAGTAGAACCCGGCGGCTTCCCTCAGTGGCCCGGGCGCCTTCTCCCAACGGACAGTAGAATACTCATTCGTGAAACCACTCTTAAACGACATCACAAGGTGTCCACCCTGTCGAACATACTCCACGAGCCGGCTCAACAGTTGATCTCCGGCAACGTAGAGGGGGGGGACCAGCAGGACTTTGTACCGAGAGAAATCCGTCGTCTGCGGAAAGACAAAATCAACTCCAACGTTCAGATCGTACAGCGCACGGTGCATCTGGCGCAGGATCGTCATGTAGTTGACTCGATCACTGAAACGCATGAAACGGAGCCCCTGATGAGAGTCAATGCTGTACAGGATGGCAACTTCATTCTTGATACTGAGCTCGGCTAGTTTTGGACCGTGCTTCCGCAATTCCTTTCCAATGGTGCTTACTTCCCGGTAGGCTCGATTGGGCTCAAGGTCATGGGAAAGCACGCCCTTCCAGTAGGTTTCCTGTCCGTAATGCAGAGAATGCCAGTGCCAGTAGGCAACCATCTCTGCCCCACTGGCAACGTGGCTGTACGCGTTGAGCCTCAGCTGTCCATCAAAGGGTGGCTGCTGTCCCCGAGAATCCCAACCAATCGTCTGAGCGTTTGTCTCGGTGACCAGATAGTCTGCGTTCTTCAACGACCGATTCAGATCTCCCGAGAACGCAATTGCGTGTCCGTCGAGCTCGTTTTGCACTCGGTGGTAGGGATTCACCGCGACTATGTCGAGGAATTTTGCGATCTCGTATTGATCGATATCGGTACGGGCACCCCCTATGAAATTGTGCGTCACAAACTGGTCAGGTCTCTTGTACTTCCTGACGATCTGCACTTGCCAGGCCAGGAAGTCGGTCACCAGCTTGCGCTGGAACCTTTGCCACTCGACCTTGAAACCAGGATTCAAAATGCCGTCAATGGGTGGCAATTCGCTCCAATCACCGATGAGCTGTCCCCAGTAGGCAAGACCCCAGATCTCGTTCAGTTTTTCAGTTGTTTCGAACTTATCTTTGAGATACTCAGCAAACAGTTTTCGCGTACGGGGAGTGGGAAACCCGGCTGGATGGGTCTCGTTGTCTACCTGAAAGCCGATGATGGCTGGATGATCTTTGAAGTGCGAAACCACGTTCCGAATGATACGTTCTGCATGACGGAGGTAGGCAGGATGGGTGATATCCATGTTTTGGCGCGGACCGTATGCACCCGGGGTCTTGCGCCCTGAATAGGTCGAATAGCCATCTCTCCCAGAAGGGCCGGCCTCCGTATTCTGAAACACCAGAATCTCGGGGTGCATTTTGTACAGCCAGGGTGGCACTGAGTAGGTCGGCGTGCCGAGAACGACCTTGATTCCTGCTTCGTACAGTTTGTCGAGCGTGCGTTCCATCCACGCGTACTGAAACTCACCCGGCTGCGGTTCCCAACTCGACCAGGTAGACTCGCCTAAACGAATCACGCTGATCCCAGCCTCCTTCATCAGCTCAACATCTTTGTCGAGCCTTTCGTAAGGCATGTATTCATGGTAATAGGACGCCCCGTAAAGGATAGTGTCCAGTTTCGGTTTCTCAGCGTTAAGGGTTGAGAACAGCGCAGGCAGTAACAGCAAGGCCAGAATCGCGACTCTAACTAAAACCATAACTTACTCCAAGCTCTTTCAAGGTCACATTTGGAGGCTATTAAACAGAAGCGCTGAGGAGATGACAAGCTACTTGCTCGAGTCTTCGGCTGAATCCAGGTGTTTCACCGGAACATAGGCGTCTCGCCCGTGACAAACCCCACCTGCCTAACCCTGGAAGCTGCGTCATCTCTGGAAACTGATCAACCTTCTCCGTGAGGGTGCTATTCGTGGAAGCCACCACCAAGACCACCACAAAGGACACTTAAGGTTGTTATTGGCTTCGCTCACCATTCACTAATTACTACTTACCGCTTACTACTTACTTCTTACCGCTTACTGAAGCCATTTCACCCTCCGAATTTTGTTTGTCCTTCACCCTTATCCTGTTAGAGTCCTAGTAGATGGTGAATCACAACCCCCGGAAGCGAAGCCCTTCCAACAGAAAACTGATAGTTGCCGCTGTCCTCTTCTCGAGTGTATTGCTAACGAGCTTTGTGACCTTTGCTCAGAATCCATCTAATCCCTCAGTTAAAGGCAAGTTCCTGGTGGCTGCCGGCAAGATGGGAGATCCGCGCTTTCATAAATCAGTCATCTACATGCTTGATCATGACAGCGAAGGAGCGATGGGTCTCATTGTCAACAAGATCATTGGAGAACTCCAGGTGGCGGAGTTGCTCGCCAAGATAGGTGAAGAAGCCCCGACTTCCGACCAGACACTTCAGCTCTACTTCGGTGGCCCCGTCGAGATGGAGCGTCCCTTCCTCTTGCATACTACCGACATCATGTTTGACTCGAGTACCAAGCTTGCAGACGGCGTTGCGATGAGCGGCCACCCTGAAGTCCTCAGAGCGATAGCTGAGGGAAAGGGTCCCCGAGGGTATGTGTTCGCTCTAGGCTACGCAGGATGGGGCCCTAACCAGCTTGAGGGAGAGATGTCGCGCGGTGACTGGGTCACGTTGGAGGCAACGCCCTCGATGATCTTCTCTGAAAACCCTGAGAAGATTTGGGAAAAACTCATGGAGGGGACAGTCTTCCGACTCTAGCCCGCGGCGGGAAGTCCCAAGCACCAAGACCCAATTCCCAAAAAGGGGTCGGAATTCCTTTCACGTGCCGGATGGTTTTAACCTCTCTGCGACTTTGCATGCTTGGCGTGAGGCAAATTTATATCACGCAAAGGCGCTAAGTTCGCTATGGGTGTACTCGATTACGATTACGAGCACGAGTGAAGACACCAGACGTCAAGCCCCCAAGTCTCAAGCCTCAGGACTTCGAGACTCCGAGACTGCTCATTCGATGTTCAAGAGCAGCGCGGTATACTCCTTCGGCATCGTCCGCTGGGCGTTATGTCCGGTGTTCCTTTCATGTTTACCGCTGGCTAATTGCTCCCTTTCACTTCAGAAACCCGTTTTTTGAAGCTCTCCTGGAGAAACTGCTGATGCTTATCCACCCATTCTTGAATATACCTGTCAACCCGTTTGCTCCCCAGCCTCTGGCGGAAGTTGCCGATAAGCTTAAGCACTTCGCTTCGAGCCAATTGGTACACTTCGGGATCCTGATTCCAGTGCCTGAGATCGGCAGTAATTGTCTCGGGAACCTGTAACCACTTTTCCGCTTCTCTGAGCAGTTCTGCAGCTACACCCGTTTCTCGGGCCAACTCGAGCGTCCTCGCGAGAATGAAAAGGGTCTCCCAATCCTCTATCGCATCCCGGATAACAGAGAGTCGAAGGCTAGGCAGTGCCTGCCCTCCAGGGCCCGGGTAGACGAGCAACCCGTCACCGTTTGCCCAGTCAAAGGAACGGCTGTTCCATTCCCGCGTCCTGAAAAGCGGCCAAGGCTTATCGCCCTTTGACAGCTGGCTGTTCGGCTCCCACCGATTGAACCACCAGTACTCGAATCCGGTGACCTGATACTTCCAGGCCTGCCACCAGAGAGCTCTTATCGCCGTAAGAGGGTGATCGTTGTAGACGTTGGCGTAAGGCCATCGAGGACCAATGCAGGTATACCAGAAGACCTCCTCGCCCCTCTTCTGCGCGGCTCTAGTTGACTCCGCTTCGAAGTTGTACACATCTCCGCCCGCTGTGATTGGGTCCCAGACATCTACATAGCCGATCAAGTCCTCACGGGGCTTACTGCCGCCGACCATGATTCGGAGTCCCGGCCATCTCTCCCGAATTGTCAGCGATTTCGTTCGGACCCTTTCGAAATCATTGGTTTCGTCGCCGATGTAGATAATGGCCCTGTCCAGGTAATCGTGTGTTTCCAGCCACCGGTAAGCCGGATCTATGATCTCGGGGTCAAGGTCACGGCCCGAAAACCCGCCAATCAAGATGACGTTGGCCCCTGCCCTCATAATCCAGGGTAT
>JAUVSF010000156.1 GCA_030597245.1 Acidobacteriota bacterium | reverse complement strand
CGCCTGCTCAAGATCTGGACAAGGATCTTCTTGAGAAAATCTCGGTCCTGACTCCGAATGCGAACGAGACTGAGATCTTGACCGGTATCCTGCCCACTGATGAACAGAGCGCCTCTCGAGCAGCTGATCGGTTGTTCGAGAAGGGTGTGGCTACGGTTGTTATCACGCTGGGTGACAAGGGAGCCTTTTATGCCGGGGAGAATGGTGCGGGTCTGGTGCCAGGCCGTTCAGTCGAGGCGATTGACACGACTGCTGCCGGAGATGCGTTCAACGGGGCACTGGCCGTGGCTTTAGCTTCTGGGCGTGACTTGGAGGAATCTGTGGGTTTTGCAAATAGCGCTGCCGCCATCTCGGTTACCAGAATGGGAGCTCAACCATCTCTTCCGCGGTTGGAGGAGTTGGGAGGCTGAAGAAAGTGCGAAGTGCGAAGTGCGAAGTGAAACGACGAAGTACGAACGACGAACGACGAACGGGGAGCCGAGAATTGGGATCCTCCTTCGCTCTTCGAACTACGGAGGACGGGGCTTGGGAATTGGGAATTGGGAGTTGGGAGTTGTGAAGTAGGGTTGTCCCGAGACCCCGAGACCTCGAGACCTCGAGACCGAGTGAACTCGAGGATTGTCCACTGAAGTCCATCTTCATGGAGTATCGATGAAATGACTGTGCATGAACTAGCTGGTAAACCGGCCCCGTACTCGATTCTGGCGAATATCCCGAGGTTAGTCAGCGAGTACTATACGGTGCGCCCTGATCCCACGAACGCTGAGGAGTGTGTTTCGTTTGGAACGTCCGGACATCGTGGTTCTTCGTCCAAAGGCAGCTTCAACGAGGCGCACATTCTTGCGATTAGCCAGGCGATCTGTGATTTTCGCAAACTGAAGAATACTGGTGGGCCGCTTTTCATGGGAAAAGATACCCACGCTCTGTCCGAACCAGCTCATGCCACAGCCCTGGAAGTCCTGTCGGCAAACGGCGTGGATGTTATGGTTGACGCGGAAGGCGGGTATACGCCAACTCCTGTGATCTCACATGCGATCCTCTGCTACAACCGTGAGCGAGAGACCGGCCTGGCCGACGGCATCGTCATAACGCCGAGCCACAACCCCCCGGAAGATGGAGGCTTCAAGTACAACCCTCCGCATGGGGGACCCGCCGATGGATCTGAAACAGGATGGATTCAAGATAGAGCGAACGCAATCCTGGAAGGTGGCAATTGTGAGGTTCGCCGGGTTCCGTACCGGGCGGCGTTGAAAGCAGGGACCACCCATCTCCACGACTACATTTCCAGTTACGTGAAAGGCCTCTCCAGCGTCGTCAACATGGAATTGATCCGATCCTCCGGGCTGAGGATGGGAGTTGATCCAATGGGTGGCGCAGGTCTGGCCTACTGGGAGCCGATCCGTGAGGAGTACGGGCTGGATCTGACCGTTGTCAACCAGGAAATCGATCCCACTTTCCGCTTTATGACGGTGGATAAAGACGGGAAGATCCGTATGGATTGCTCCTCACCCTATGCCATGGCGAGCCTCATTGCATTGAAGGATGACTTTGACATTGCCTTTGGAAATGATTCTGACTATGACCGGCATGGCATTGTCACCCCAGTCGGTGGGCTGATGAATCCTAACCATTATCTCGCGGTCGCGATTTCGTATCTGTTTGATCATCGCGGTCAGTGGGACGATCGAGCCGCTGTAGGTAAGACTCTCGTGAGCAGCAGTATGATTGACAGGGTGGCAAAACACTTAGGGAGGGAACTCGCTGAGGTTCCGGTTGGATTTAAGTGGTTTGTAGCCGGGCTGGCCAATGGTTCCTATGGCTTCGGTGGAGAAGAAAGCGCAGGAGCCTCGTTCCTTCGGATGAATGGGGAGGTGTGGACGACCGACAAGGATGGATTCATCATGGACTTACTGGCAGCCGAAATACTGGCCGAAACCGGTCTCGATCCTCAATCGCAGTATGAAAAGCTGGAAGAGGACTTTGGCTCGCCTGTATACCGGCGAATTGACACACCGGCCAGTCGGGCGCAAAAAGATGTCTTGAAGGAGTTGTCACCAGAACATGTAACAGTCTCGGAATTGGCCGGGGAACCGATTCTGGCGAAGCTGACTCGGGCTCCTGCGAACGATGCTCCTATCGGGGGACTGAAGGTGGTATGTGAGAATTGTTGGTTCGCGGCGCGCCCATCGGGAACGGAGGAAATCTGCAAGATCTATGCAGAGAGCTTTGGCGGCAGTGAGCATTTGACTGAGGTCTTGCAGCAAGCTCAAGAGATCGTAAACTCGGCGTTCCAGGCGGCCGGAGTGTGAGGCGATCGAAGGATGGTGAGTAGCCGTGGATCTAGATTGAGAGAGGGTCAGGAGGATGACCTTCCAGGTCGTCACATGGCACTGGAGGAGGGCCCGTGGTGACAAGCTGGAAGCTTATCTTCCTGGAGGATGACCTTCCAGGTCGTCACGTTGGGTGGCGACTGCTAGGTAAAAGGTCAGGAGGATGGCCTTCCAGGCCGTCGCCTATCCGTAGAACTTTGGAGCGCGGCTACGTTACTCGCATGGATTCTGCTGCGATCGCGTGGGTGTTGGCGCCTGTGTTCGGTTCGAAAGGAGTGACTTGGAATGAACTTTTGTATCAACGTTCTGATAGGGCTGGCAGTTTTGGCTTTCCTGGTTGGGGCACTCGGTCGATTTCTGTTTGACGGCCAATGGCTGGGGAATGAACCCGTCGTATTCTGGCGCGGGGCCATGGGTTTCCTGGCCTTTGCCATCGCCCTGATCCTTCTGCAAATTCGCGACGCTAGAAGATAGGGGGCTTGGGGGCTTGGAGTGTTGGAGTGTTGGAGTCTTGGGGCTTGAGGCTTGAGACTTGGGGCCTGGGACTTGGTATCTTGATTCGTGCTCGTGCTCGTGCTCGTGCTCGTGCTCGTGCTCGTAATCGAACAGACCCTGAGCGAACTTGGCGAGCTTCTCGTGAAACAAATTCTGCAGGGAAATCTACCACCAAGACACCAAGGACACCAAGGAATTGTCACCCATAAAATCGGATAATCTCTAGCGGCATCCGGCATCACTTGTCATTTCACGATTCCCACGCAAAGTAGCGCCTGAAGCGGTGTCAGTGATTTGCATTGATCGTATCATTGTGTTATCGTGATAAAACAATGGAACGATTGCTGCGTGAGAATCAGTGCCTTTGGGAACTATTTGGGGCAATCAGATTGTTGACTGACGAAGAGGAGGTGGCCCTCTTTTTTCGTGACCTGTGTACTCCGAGTGAACTGGAGGCTATGGCGGAGCGGTGGGAAGTCGCGCAGTTACTTGATCAAGGAGTACCTTATCGCGAGATTAACCGACTGACCGGCGCCAGCACTACTACCGTGACGCGGATTGCACATTGGCTGAAGTACGGAGAGGGCGGATATCGGTTGCTCATGGATCGAAGCAAGGACAAGGGAGATCAGAAACAGAGAACTCCGCGTTAGATATTCAGCTCAGCATTGAGACTTTGGTAGGAGAATAATGGAACTAGACGGCAAGAATCTTAAAATCGCAATTCAGAAAAAGGGGAGGCTGTCTCAACCGTCAGGTGAGCTTTTGAAAGCCATCGGAATTGAGTTTGACTCGACCGATGGGCGCCTGTTTGCTCGATGTCGGAACTTTCCCCTGGACATCCTTTTCCTCCGGGATGACGACATACCGGAATATGTTCAGGACGGAGTCACTGATCTTGGAATCGTTGGTCTGAATGTAGTTGAGGAAAAGGGAGCAGAGGTGTCCAAGTTGGACTTTCTCGGATTCGGAAACTGCGAACTTTGCATCGCTGCCCCCAAGCAGGGGGCGGTGCACTCGGTATTCGACCTCCGCGGGAAACGGATAGCGACGTCCTATCCTCGAGTTCTTGGCAAGTTTCTGGCTGAGCGTGGTCTGAATGCACGTATCATCGAGATCAGTGGTTCGGTTGAAATAGCTCCTGGATTGGACGTTGCCGATGCCATTTGTGACCTTGTCTCGACCGGCAGTACTCTCCGAATCCACGATTTGGTCCCCATTGAAGTTGTGTTGAAGTCGGAGGCTGTCCTGATTGCGAATCCGGATTCGATTGCCGATACACGGAAAGCTGAATTGATCGAACGCTTGAGGACACGGCTGCTGAGCCATCTCCATGCCAGGCGGACGAAGTACGTCATGATGAATGCGCCGGAAGCTGCGTTGGAAACCATAAAGGAGATTCTGCCGGGGATGAGAAGCCCAACTATCGTGCCGCTTGCCGAAAAGGGGATGATCGCAGTCCACACGGCTGTTCCGGAGGAGGTTTTCTGGGATGTGATCGAGAGGCTGAAGGGCGCAGGAGCGACTGATCTACTGGTAGTACCCGTGGAGAAAATTGTCGTATGAAAGTCTTCAAGTTGGAAGAGCTGAGTCATCAGGAACTCGGTCAGCTTTGCGAAAGGAACCCGCTCCGGGAAAAGTGCATTCTGGATCTGTGTCAAGAGATCTTTGAGAATGTGGCTGCGCGGGGAGACGAGGCTGTCCGCGAGTACACCAGAATCTATGACGGAGTGGACTTGGAAGATTTCCGGGTAGATGCGGCGAAATTTCAAGAGGCTGTGGCCGCGCAGCCGCGTAGAGTGATCGAAGCCTTCGAGACCGCAATTCGGAATATCCGGAAATTTCACCTTTCGCAGAGCCTGGCTGAACAACCGGTAGAAGTCCAGCCCGGCGTCACTTGCTGGAGGGCGTCCCGCCCAATTGACTCAATTGGTTTATACGTCCCTGCTGGAACAGCGGTCCTTCCTTCGACCGTCTTGATGCTGGGAGTACCCGCTAAGCTGGCCGGCTGTCCCAAGATACAGCTCTGTGTTCCTCCGCGCAAAGACGGTTCGGTATCACCACTGGTTCTTGCCGCTGCCTATCTTTCGGGTATTCGGCAGGTCTTCAAGATCGGAGGAGCACAGGCTGTGGCCGCGATGACGCTGGGAACCGAAAACGTAAGGCCGGTCGACAAGATCCTGGGACCCGGGAACCGCTTCGTGCAGACTGCCAAGCTGCTGGCAACTTCTTATGGCGTGGCGATCGATATGGTAGCCGGACCGAGTGAGGTACTCGTGATTGCCGATCAGGATGCATCGCCTCGTACCGTAGCGGCTGACTTGATTTCTCAGGCGGAACATGGAGCTGACAGCCAGGTGGTGCTGGTCACGGATTCTCACCCGTTGATCGAAACCGTCAATGCCGAACTTGAGGAACAGCTGAGTTCACTTCCAAGGCGTGAACTAGCTCGGGCCTCATTGAAGAATAGCTTTGCTGTCTTTGTAGGCTCGATGGATGAAGCTGTTGAGTTTAGCAACCGTTACGCTCCTGAGCACCTGGTTCTCGGCATGGTTGAGGCGCGAAAGTGGGTCGGCAAGGTGAGATGTGCCGGATCTGTTTTCGTGGGTGAGTGGTCTCCTGAGGTGGCAGGGGATTACGCTTCAGGAACGAACCATACGCTCCCGACTTCCAGGTTCGCCAGGAATTCTTCTGGAGTTTCCTTGGACAGCTTTGTCAACAAGGTCACTTTCCAGGAACTGACCCGAGAAGGGTTGAAAGATCTCGCTCCGGCTTTGGAGACCTTAGCAGAAGTTGAGTCGCTCGAGGGACACGCACGCGCCGTTCGGTATCGTTTGAATCGAGAAGAAGGGGTTGGAGGATGACGGCGGACAGACAACAACTGCGCCGGCTCGTGCGACCGAACATTCGAAACCTCGAGCCTTACAGCTGTGCACGGGAGACGGTGCAGAAAGGAATTCTCCTCGACGCAAACGAGAGCCCATACCCTCTCAGGAGACACGGCACCTTAGTGAATCGCTATCCCGATCCCTATCAGAGGGAGCTTCGGGGTGCCCTGGCGGAGAACCTGGGGGTTGATCCGGGTAATGTCCTGGCTGGAAGTGGGTCGGACGAGACGCTGGACTGGATATTCAAGGTCTTCTGCGACAGCCGGAAGGACAGTGTCGCCGTGGCCCACCCTACTTACGGGATGTACCAGGTGATGGCCCGGATTTTCGATGTTCCGGTCTTCGAATTTGAACTGAATCAGGACTTCGAGTTTGAGAGTGATCGATTCCTTCGGGTAGTTCCAGATAACGTCAACGTGCTGTTTCTCTGTTCTCCTAATAATCCGACGGGTAACTTGCTGAATCGAGATGAGATTCGGAACGTCCTTTCGAACTGGGACCGAATTGTGATCGTGGACGAGGCCTATCTGGAATTCTCCGGTGGAGAATCGATGCTGCATGAGCTGAACGAATTCCCCAACCTGATTGTCATGAGAACGTTTTCAAAAGCGTTTGGGCGTGCCGGTCTTAGATTGGGGTATGTCATTGCGGATCCTGTGTTTATCGACTATTTCGTCAGGGTAAAGGCTCCCTACAACCTTAATACTATGACTCAGCTTGAAGGAGTGGAGGCACTCTCGTCGCCGGAACAGGGTGGTCGGATCGAGCAGATACTCAACGAGCGAGAACGAGTCATGAAGGGATTAAAGTCCATTCCAGGGGTTAGTGCCGTTTTTCCGTCCGACGCCAACTTCCTGCTGTTCCGGACCTCGGGAACTGAGGCTGTGTGCGGGAAACTCCTTTCCGAGGGGATAGTTGTGAGGAACAGGAGTTCCCTCCCTGGCTTGAAAGGCTGTATTCGAGTGACAATCGGTACTGCCGAGGAGAACAGTCTATTCCTCGAGAGATTGCGACACCATTTGGAGGCTCAGAACGATGGGTAAGAGAGAAGCACGTCTGACGAGAAAAACGAATGAGACTTCGATAGACCTGCAACTATGCCTTGAGGGGGGTGAGGGTTACAAGATCGAAACCGGTGGCGCGGGTTTCTTCAACCACATGCTCGATCTCCTGGCCAGGCATTCTGGGATTGACTTGCAGCTTGAAGCAGAAGGGGACCTCCACGTCGATGATCACCACTTGGTGGAAGATGTGGGGATCGCGATTGGGACTGCCCTTTCCGAGGCCCTTGGAGATAAGGCTGGGATCGAGAGATATGGATCTGCCATTGTTCCGATGGACGAGGTGCTGGCCCTTGCTGCCGTTGATCTCAGTGGTCGCTTCTCATATGTTGGCAACTACGAGCCTCAGAGAGACCGAGTAGGAGATTTTTCGACTGAAATGGTGGACCACTTCTTTGCCTCACTGGCTTCTGCGGCTCGCATGAACCTGCATCTCAGAATCCTGGTAGAAGGGTCTAACGAGCACCACCGGATCGAGGCCCTTTTCAAGGCGTTTGCCCGGGCACTGAGGGCGGCTGTGCGGATCAATCCTGATTCTGCTGGTTCGATTCCTTCAACCAAGGGGATCCTGTGACGATTGTCGTTGTCGATTATCGAGCGGGGAACCTGTATAACGTAGGAAACGCGTTGAAGCACCTGGGGGCAGAATTCGTTTTCTCGGGTGATCCAGTAGTGGTCGCGAAGGCCGATAAAGTGATACTGCCCGGTGTAGGCTCGGCCAGAGCTGCCATGACTTCTCTCGAGGGTCAGGGTCTCTGTGATGTGATTCGAGGCTTGAAAGTCCCTTTCCTGGGAATATGCCTCGGTTTACAGCTGTTGTTTGAGCGATCTGAGGAAGATGATACGGAGTGTCTGGGAGTTCTGCCGGGTAGCATACGAAAATTCGACAGCGAGTGCACCAAAGTCCCGCAGATAGGCTGGAATCAGGTGGCCTGGCGGAAGAACGATCTGCTTGATCCGTTTGCTGGACAGATCGTGTCCGGCATGCCGGAGGCGAGCTACTTCTACTTCGTCCACAGCTATTACGCCCCCTTAACCGATGGGACGACGATTGGGACTACGATTTACGGAAAGGTGTACTCCTCTGCTGTGGTGAGCGGTAATTTTCTGGGTTTCCAATTCCACCCCGAGCGCTCTGGAGAAGTAGGCTTGGAACTGCTTCGCCGTTTTGTAGCTTGTTGAAGATTCGAAATGAGGGGCCAATGTTGATCATCCCTGCTATTGATTTGATCGCTGGTGATTGTGTGCGTCTTCTCAAGGGCGACTATGAGAAACAAATCACCTATGGGCGTGATCCGGTGAAACAGGCCCTGCGATTTCAATCGGCTGGATTCAGGAGACTACATGTCGTAGATCTTGAGGGTGCTCGAGATGGAGAGGGTAAGAACCGTGGAGCCATACAGGCAGTGATCGAGGCGTCTCGCGTGCCGGTTCAAGTTGGAGGGGGAGTCAGATCCGCCGGAGACGTTGAGCAGTTGCTTTCGTGGGGTGCGAGCCACCTGATATTGGGAACCGTGGCGCTGGAAGAGCCAGACGAAGTGGAGACGTGGGTTTCGAGATGGGGGGGAGAGCCTTTCATTGTAAGTCTGGATCTTCGGAACGGGAAGCTGCAAACCGAAGGATGGCTGGCCGAAAGCTCCCTCGGGATTGACGAAGTGGTCGAGAGATTGGTGAGGTGGAAAGTAAAGGAGGTAATCTGTACGGATGTTGAGAGTGATGGCACGCTTCAGCAGCCGAATTGGTCAACCTTTCGGTCTCTACTGAAGCTGCTGCCCGAAGATACGTCCTTGATTGCTGCTGGAGGGATCTCTGCTCCTGAACATCTCAGTCGGTTCAGGGATCTGGGTCTCTCAGGGGCGATTGTTGGGAGAGCTCTTTACGAGGGAGAATACAGCTGGGAGGAGATGTTACGTGCTTGCTAAGCGGATAATCCCCTGTCTCGATGTTGCCGATGGACGTGTCGTTAAGGGAGTGAACTTCGTTGACCTGAAAGACGCGGGTGATCCGGTTGAACTTGGGGAGCGCTATTACCTTGAAGGTGCGGATGAACTCGTTTTTCTGGATATAACGGCGACCGTGGAGAAACGAAAAACAGTGGTTGATTGGGTGCGCCGTGTGGCCGATACGATCTTCATCCCATTTACCGTGGGTGGCGGTATTTCGAGTCTGGAAGCGATCAGCGATCTACTACGAGCCGGTGCAGACAAAGTCTCGTTGAACAGTGCAGCAGTCCGAAATCCTGCGCTGATACGCGAAGCCGCCGCCGCCTTCGGGTCGCAGTGCATTGTCGTTGCAGTGGATGCCAAAAGATCTGGGAGCCAGTGGAAGGTCTACACCGGGGGAGGCCGCTTCGAGACCGAGAGAGATGCGCTTGAATGGATCGAGGAGGCGGAGGATCTCGGCGCGGGGGAGATCCTTTTGACTTCCATGGATAGAGATGGAACTCAGGAGGGGTATGATCTTGTGCTTCTGAAAAAAGTTGCGGGTTTTACTCGGATTCCGGTGATTGCGTCAGGTGGTGCAGGCTCGCCGGAACATCTTCTCTCGGCGCTTAGGGACGGCGAAGCGGATG
>JAUVSF010000322.1 GCA_030597245.1 Acidobacteriota bacterium | reverse complement strand
TCGAGCCGGGAGGATTGCCTCGAACTTTCCGCTTCAGTAAGATCCAGTCAGCGGAAATAGGCAAGCAGGCGCCAGCAGGCGGGAGTGACCATGCGGATTCAGGTAGGTTTTCTGGCTTTAGGATTAACTCTTCTTCAGGGTGCCCTGCTTTCAGGAGCCTCTCAACAGGAATCGGGCGGCGAGTTTCGCAGTTCAGCCAATAGCGCTCGAACGGCACTCAAACGGGGAATCACGTTTTTTCATTCGATCGCAATAGAGGGGGGCTACGTTTATCATTACACCCTGGATCTGGAGGAGAGGTGGGGGGAAGGTCGAACCGATGATCGAACGATTGAGGTCCAACCCCCAGGAACACCGGCCGTCGGTCAGTCCTTCTTGCGCGCGTATCGTGTCCTGGGAGACGATTCATTCCTGAAGGCCGCTGAGGAGGCCGGGAATGCATTAGTAAGAGGGCAGAATGACCTTGGGGGCTGGGGTCACAAGCTCTACTTCAATCGTCCCAGGAGTAAGGTCGTCAGCTTCGATGATGACCAAACCCAGAGCGCTATCCGCTTCCTTATGGAGCTCGATCAGGAACTCGACAAGCCCGCCCTTTCTGCTGCCATTGAGAAGGCCTTGAAGATGATGATGGCCGCCCAAATGGACCATGGAGGCTGGCCCCATCGATATCCCAGACAGTGGAACTACCACGATTTTGCCACCTTCAACGACGGCGGTATCAACGACTGCATCTCGGTAATGCAGGATGCCCATCGCCACTATGGCCGGGCCGAATACAAGGAGAGCCTTCAAAAGGCAGGATGGTTCTTGATTATGTCTCAATTGGCTCCCCCGCAACCGGGTTGGGCGCAGCAGTATAACCAGTACCTTCAGCCTGCCTGGGCCAGGGCGTTTGAGCCGCCGGCCGTTTGTTCGCTGGTTACCATTCGCAATATCCAAACCTTGATCGATCTCTATTCCTACACAGCGAACGGACGGTACCTGGAACCCATCCCTGATGCCCTCCGCTGGCTGGAATCCACCAGACTTCAGAACGGAAAGTGGGCTCGTTTCGTTGAGATTGGAACGGGAAAACCACTCTACTATGATCGGGGGAGGATCCGGGTTGATTCGGCCGAGGAACTGAGCATTGAGCGCAGGACGGGCTATGGCTATGAACAAGATCTCAGTGAGAGATTGAAACAGGTCACAAAGAGGTTTGAAGAAGTGTCAAGGTTGGGTCGAGGAGAGGTCCCTCAAGAAGAACGTAATACGCCGGAAAAAGCAGAAATCATTGAGAGGCTGTCAGAGCTCGAAAGTGAACTGAACGAGGTAGTAGATTCTCAGGACCAAATGGGGCGCTGGGTCGTCAGGAATGACCGCTACCGGAAGATCGTGCCGGGCAAAAGCTGGACCGGCGAATACGAAACAAAGGACAGAATCAGCAGCGCTCTTTTCAACCGGAATGTCGGCTTGCTGTGTGAGTTCCTCGAATTACTCGAGTCGCTGCAGTAAATTGTCAAGCAAGACCCGTTGCTTGGCCGAGCTCTCTGGGCAGGGTACAAGCATGGGACCGGGGCGTATCGGCGAACGAGAGGAGTCAGTCGATTGAAACGAAGAGACTTCATTGCACTTTGGGGGAAAGGCATCGCCTGTTTTCCGCTGGTGGAGGCGACTACGGCGAAGCCGGCCGTGCCGGATACTTTGCGATTTGGCGTCATTTCCGACTTACATCACGGTCTTTTTCCCCGGGCTATGGAGCGCCTGGAAGCCTTCTTGGATGCGATGGCTCTTCAGAATGTTGATTTTATAATTCAGTTGGGGGACTTCAATTACGCCAAGAGGGAAAGTCGGGAATGCCTTGATCTCTGGGCATCATTCGACGGTCCCAGGTACCATGTCCTGGGCAATCACGATATGGATTTCAAGGCCAAGGAGGAGGTGGTCGCACTGTGGTCGATGCCTGCAAGGTTCTATTCCTTTGACATCGGCGGTTTTCATTTCGTGGTTCTGGATCGGAACAATCTGAACGCAGGCGGGAAGTTCGAACCTTACTCCGAAGGTAACTACTTCGTGGATCAGGCCAGGCGAGGCTGGGCCGACCCTGCCCAACTAGAATGGCTGCAAGAAGATCTAACCCAGGCGAACAAACCCTCCGTAATCTTCGTGCATCAAGGCTTGGGCATGAAGACATTCGAGAATCCTGTTGAGGACCCCAGGGGTCAGATTCAAGGTGTCTTTGAAGCGGTAAATCGCCAGGTAGGACAAACCAGGGTCATCGCTTGTTTCAGCGGACACCATCATATCGATAGATACAACCTCTTGAGCGGAATTCACTATACCTGGATCAACAGCGCCTCCTATTACTGGGTGGGTGAAGGCTACGGCCGAATGGCCCCCTACAAGGATTCGCTTTTTGCAACTGTAACATTACGTACAGGCGGGCTTATCGATATCGAGGGCCGCCGCAGTACCTGGGAAGCCCCGAGTCCGGAAGATCGAGGCTTTCCAGGCGCAGGCGAGCTGACTCCATACATCTCGGATCGGCACTTTCAATCAACTCTATGAAGAAGCGACAGAGCCAGTCGAAGGGATGCTGGACCGGGGAAAGTACAACCAAGCGGCAAGGAATTCCGGCTGGGCCGGCGCTTAGTCGTCTACGCTCTGAGTGATGAATCCCAAAGCTGAAATGCTGCCCAGAAAGAATAGTACTCCGCCCAGCCCGTGGAGAGCGTCGATAGGCTGAGTCAAAAGCAGCAGCCCAATAATTATTGGGATAGCGATTAAGTTCACGGTAGTCATGAGGCTGCTTGAGTATACGCTCCTCCCAGCCTCACTCCCTCAATCTTTTCCGTCGGAAATTCCTTCCTGTACAAGGATTGTGGATTGAGAGCCAGGCATTCCCAACATTTCCCGTGAGTCAGTCACAACTTCAAGCGTATTAGAAAAGTCCTGGACCGTTGGCTGTGGAACAGAAAAGCAGTGTCCCCTATTCATCCTGTTCCACGTTTCGAACCTTTGTTCCCGAATACCTGGACAGGTCGTGTGAGTGGCGATTGGGTGCGGTTAATGGAGTCATGAAACGATCATCCGGATGCCTGGCTTGGCGCGTCAGCTCCGGGTTGGGTAGAAGATTCTTCCACTCAGGTCGATACTAGGTGTAGGCCGCAATCGACTCCAGAAATGACGATTCGCGAAGGCGCGACCAGATCCCGTCTTTAAGTAGCGCTCGAAGTTACGAGCCTGTTACCGAGTTTCGAAAGCGATGTAGAGCTTCAGTTTCCACGGTCGGTACTTTCTAGTATTCACGCAGGAACCTGCATTATGGTCCTCAAGGCGCTGTCTAAGATTGGAGGTATGACCGACATATCGTTTGCCGGGATTGAAGACGCTTTCGAGGACATACGTGAAGTGCATTTCGAATCTAATTACGAACGAGGATTGAGAAGTGCGAACAGAGAACGATCTGACTTTGGTTGTTCGCTGATTCAAGTACGAGCACTTGCGTCCCTTCCTGCTGATGTTGGGGAGAGCATCTTCCAATTGGTTTGACAGAGCTTGGGAAGTGTTGAGGTCAGGTGTGTGCTGGGGGGGGGAATGGCCCTCCTTCCCTCCTGCCCTCCTTCGCACCTCCTCTGTCGGTGCTATGGAGGGCAGGCGCCAGGTCTTTTGACCGTGACGGAGATGGTCTTGCTTGATTCGATCTGAGATGTGGGAGAAGAAGATGGCCTGTGCCCTCCGTCGCTCTTCGAGCTATGGAGGGCACCATCCTTCGCTCAGATAACTTGGAAAACGATCTAGGAATGTGATTGGGAGGTGGCCTGCCATCCATAGCTCGAAACGCCAGTTTTGAGCGAAGGATGGTGGAGCTGAAGGGATTCGAACCCTCGACCCCCTGAATGCCATTCAGAAGCAGGCTGAATCTGCTAAATCATTTAGAAACAATCGGTTAAGTGCGATTGGTGGACTCTCAGGCTCAGCTTCCGTTTTCCAGCAATTCCGAGAAGTTCAGTTGTTTCCGAGAATTAACGTCAACTACCGTGTTGGGACTGTCACAAAAAGTGACACACCTCGTTTTCCGGACCCCCGGAGGTGGTGCTAAATGGTAGATACTTTGCACCTGTTGATCTCTGAGTTCACGGTGACTCGGGGAGGGCACTTTTCCATAGTGAAGTATCCAGTGCCTGGTGGTCAAATGGGAGACGAGTCGAATCAGCCCGTCCTTTTCCGTTGCGAAGATGGAACCATGGTCACGGGCAGAAAGGCCTACCACAACGGAAGATTATTCCAGTTGACTGTATCGAGGACCAAAGCGGGAAAGGTGCGGGCAATCATTCATCTTTCAGTTCCAAAGGTCTATTGTGGGGGTCTCAACAACCTGAAAGCGATAGCCAGTCGGGAACAGTTCATCGAATGCGTAGACAAGATCCGGTCTGCCTTGGGGGGAATAGGATTTCGGTGCGACCTGTACTCGGCGAGGCTCTTAGAAGTCCACATTTTCAGGGATGCCTACTTGAATCAGAGCTATTCCGATTATCAGTATGTGTTGAATCGGGTAGAAGTGAGGGGGTTGACTAGAAGGATCGAGCACGAGACGACTTACTACTGGCACAACACTCAGGAAGAGATCTGTGTCTACTGGAAATCGAAAGAGGTCACGGAAAAGAACTATAGAAAGGTCGTCCTCCTTGACATTCTGAGGTTCGAGTACAGACTGCAAAAGCTGGAAAAGGTTGTTCAGGTGCTCGGAATGGAGACGGTCAAAGACCTCATGGTGGGTTGGGATAAACTCCCTGTCACTTTTGATTCTGTGTGTCAGAGGGTTTTGTCAGGGTACGAGCCCTTTGAGATGGCAGGAAGCATTGGTGAGTTAGCAGAGTTAGAAGACCAACTAAGCAACTGCCGGAAGCAGGGAGGCCGCTTCTGGATGAGGGAATACTTGGCTGAGATCGGCCTACGTTCTCTAGTTGAGGGTTACAGTGCAAAGACCGTCGAGGAAACCGTGAAGCGAGTTGCAGGTCCGACGCAGGCGTATCGTGTTTGCAAGCAGATCGAGAAGCTGAGGAAGACTCCTGCTTCCACGAGGGTAGCGAGCGATGTTGGTACTAAAGGGAGCGATCTCTGTACCGAACTTCTCAACAAGCTGATTCTGGAAGGAAAGGATTTGGAGGAACGGCAGTTCTGGGATCTCCTCGAAAGCTGAAACGGACAGATTTCGCTGTGTTCAAGTCATCATGCGAGATAAAGGGAAAGGGAGGGTCCGGAAGAAGAAAAGGCCCTGTACAAGCTCAAGGAAGCTGGAATGGGTGATTCTCTGGATACTGGGAGGGAGAAAGAGAAATTCTGTCGGGTCTCAAGCCAACTTAAGAATGAACCTATAGGGAAGGAATCAAGGGTGCCCAGTTCTGGCCGCAGTACTGCTACTACATACCTTGTGCTTTCAGGGGAGAAGGCCGTGGCGTCTTGGCGAATCTTCGGGGTTTCTGATTTCAACGGACGGGGCAAGGCGTCAGAATTTCTTGGGCACTTTTTTCAAGGGGTACCCTAATTGGCCGGCTCCGTATTCCACTGATTAAGCGGCCAATAACGGCCATTGGGCTTTTGTCCTTATTTGTCTGTTGCAAAGCGGACCGAAGGGGGGCTAGGCTGGACTTGAGACCGCCAAAGGAGGCTGTCATGAAGCATAAGGACCGGCCCCAAAGCAACGATTCAACCATTACCTCCGAGAAACCGCTCCAGTCCTGGAAAGAAATCGCCGCTTATCTTGAGATAGGTGAACGAACCGCCCGGCGCTGGGAGGAGAACGCAGCACTCCCTGTGCGCCGACTCGGTGACGGGAAACGAAGTAGCGTTTACGCCTACCCCAGCGAACTGAACGCTTGGCGATTGGCGCGAGAACCAAGGGCCACACAGACACACCTGTGGCG
>JAUVSF010000476.1 GCA_030597245.1 Acidobacteriota bacterium | reverse complement strand
AGGCCAAACCACCAAGACACCAAGAGCACCAAGAAACACGAAGAGCAATTCCTTTACCTTAGTGTCCTTGGTGTCTTGGTGGTTTGCATTATCAGGGTAGGGGCGTATGAACCTTGTCGAAAGTAACCCCCGAGTAACGGTGATCATCATCAACTACAACGGGCGTCAGTACCTCGAGGAACTCCTGTCGAGCCTTCACGACCAGACGCATACAAGTTTCGAAGCTGTTCTGATCGACAACGGATCCACAGATGGCAGCGTTGGTTTCATCAAAGAGTTCGCAGCCTGGGTTCGTCTGGTCCCTGAAGAAACAAACCTCGGGTTTGCAGAGGCAGCCAATCAGGGCGCTCAACTTTCGGACGCTGAATACCTCGTCTTCCTGAACACCGATCTCAGCCTTGCCCCAGATTGGTTGGAGAGAATGGTTGAAGCGGCTGACCGAGACTTGCAAGTAGCCGCAGTTGCCCCCAAGATGCTTCTCTTCCGCGACCCGATTCGTCTCAACGGCGTGGGAGGCTGCATGAATGCACTGGGTTATACCTGGGATCGAGGCATGTTCGAGAAAGATTGCGGACAATATGACGAGCAGGCAGAAGTCCTGTTCGCATCAGCTGCAGCAGCACTATTCCGCAAGTCGGCATTTCTGGAATCTGGAGGTTTCGACGAACGATTCTTTATGTACCACGAGGATGTCGATCTGGGATGGCGACTCTGGCTTTCCGGATACCGGATCGTCACGCAGCCACAGTCAGTGGTCTATCACCATTTCGGGGCAACGACAGCATCGGCTAAAGGTATGGACTGGCGGGAGATTTTGGGGGAACGAAACAACATCCGGGCCCTCATCAAGAATTACAGTCCTTCAAACCTGGTCTGGGCACTGTGGAATCTCTTTCTGCTTCACCAGCCGATCCGGCGAAAGCTCTCACAGTTTCGGAACTTCGGCTGGACTCTCTGGTATTTGCCTGAATCCCTCAGGCTGCGAAGGCAAGTTCAGAGAAAAAGGGTTCGAAGCGACGGCGATCTGAAAGCTCTTATTGTACAATCCAAAGATGTCCCGATCCGTCTCTGACATTTCGGTCATTACGGTTAACTGGAACGGGAGAGCCCACCTCGAAGAACTGATCCCCTCACTGCTTCCACTGGGCCCGAAAGAGATCATTGTGGTTGACAACGGCAGCAGCGATGACTCGGTTGCATTCCTGGAAAGAACCTATCCGGAGATAGTGATTCTCAGAAACGAAACCAATCAGGGTTTCTGTCAGCCAAACAACCTGGCTGCAGCCGAAGCACGCGGAGACGTCCTGGCCCTTATCAACAATGATATGCGCGCCCATCCGGAATGGCTGACAGAAGGATTGAGAGGATTGCACAGGACTCCCTGCACAGCGTGCCGGATTCTGGATTGGGATGGGAAGCGAATCGACTACAACGGCTCGTCCCTGCAGTATCTGGGCTACGCGTTGCAGAAAGACATCGGCGAACTGGTGCAGGACGTTCCCCACGAGGAGAGAATCCTTTTCCCTTGCGGCGGAGCGATGCTTATTGACCGCCAGACTTTTCTGGATATGGGAGGATTTGATGAGAGCTTTTTTGCTCTTTATGAGGACGTCGATCTAGGCTGGCGCCTCTGGCTGGCCGGCCATGAGGTCTCATTCTCTCCCGATTCGATCGTCTATCATCGAGGTCATACCACCTTCGAGACACAAGGGGTAGCGAAGATGCGCTATCTGATGCACCGCAATGCACTTCTGACAATCCTGAAGAACTATGAGGATGAGACACTGCACAGGGTCTTCCCCGCTGCGATTCTCCTTGCGATAAAGCGGGCGGTTCGCTGCTCCGGCGTTCGCCGGGAGTCTTTTTACCTTTGGGAGAATGTGGAATCGAAGCTCGAAACAGGAGACCGCGGCACTCACTTCGAAGTTCTCGATGCCTTGAATCACCTGGTGGCCGTTGAAGACGTCTTGAAAATGCTTCCGGATCTGATGCAGAAGCGCCGGCAAGTTCAGCAGATGCGAAGGCGGTCTGACAGCGAGATCATGAAGCTCTTCAATGATCCGCTTCGGCCGATCGTTGAAGATCGAGACTACATCTCAGAAGAATCCGAGCTACTCGAGGCTCTGGGTCTTGACAAGGTCTTCGATCTGAGCGGGTACCGCGAATACTCATCAAAATTGCCCGATCAGAAGAGTGCACGGGCGAGGGAACTGCGAGACGAGCTGCGGGGTCTTGAATGGGTTGGGACCAGTGCCCTTCTCCACCCACCCCGGCCGCGAACACAATCGAAGCTTAGAAAGTTCCTTGCTGCGTGGAAGCACTCGGGGCTGAGACAGGCCGGCAAACTGGCCTGGGAGAGCTACCGACGTGCAACTTAGTGTCATCATTCCGACCTTCAACCGGGCAGAGAGGCTGAACCAGACTTTGTCGGCTCTCAAGAATCAGACGTTGGGAGCTGGGGCTTACGAGGTTCTGGTCGTCGATGACGGGTCAGATGATGACACAGCAGACAGGGTCCGGAGGGTGCAGCAGGATTACCCAACCCCACTCTTCTATTTCTACCAGCAAAACCGAAAGCAGGGAGTGGCCAGAAACCTGGGAGCGTCGAATGCACGGGGTGACATACTGGTTTTTCTGGGTGATGATATCGTTCCGACTCCCTCGTTTCTTACCGAACATCTGCTGGCACAGCAGAGGTGCGAGCGGAGCGTTGAGGATGCCTCAAGAGTGGTCGTGATCGGTTACACAGGGTGGCCTCCCGAACTCGAGCGGACTCCCTTTCTCGAGTACATTGGAGAGCAAGGTTGGCAATTCGGCTTTTCCCTTATCGAGGATTCGGACAATGTCGATTTCAACTACTTCTACTCGAGTAACATCTCGATTAAACGGAGGTTCTTCCTGGAGTCGGGAGGATTCGACGAACACTTCAAAGAGTATGGATGGGAAGACATTGAACTCAGCTTGCGACTGAAGAAGCGCGGGATGGAACTTGTTTACTGTCCCGATGCCGTTGCCTATCACTATCACGAAACATGTATCGCCTCTTTTTCCGAAAGACAGCGCAAAGTCGGTCGTTCAGCCTGGAGCTTCTACCATCAACATCCGGACATGGCTGAATTTTTGGGAATTGACCGCATCCCCAGCTACTCCTGGAGCGACCGCTTTAAGTTCTGGATTCTGGCCTGGCTTTGCCGAAGGCTGGAACGTTCACGGCACTTCACGCTGTCTCGATACTACCCGGATTTAATGACCTACTATTATGTAAAGGGTTTGATTGAGGCCCGGGAGGCCGGTTGTGACCAGGGGAAACCGCAGTCGGTAGTCCCTCGGATGGCAGAGTAAGCGAGATCTTGAATTGAACAGCGTAGATATTAACGTGATCATTCCCACCTGGAACAAACGAAAGCTGCTCGAAAAGTGTCTCGATTCATTAGCCAAACAGACCGTGCCCTGCACCGTAACCGTGGTTGACAACGGTTCTACAGATGGGACGGCGCAGATGGTCCAGGAGAGATTCCCTCAGGTCGATTGTCTCAGCTTGAACCAGAATTTCGGTTTTGCGAAAGCTGTTAATCTCGGCATCGAAAACGCTGCGACCCGATACGTCGCACTTCTCAATAACGATGCTCAAGTTGATCGACATTGGATCGAAGTCGGCCTGGGCGCTTTCGAAAATTACCGGGACTATTGGTTCTTCGCATCCAGAATGATCGACATGAGGGATCGGTCAACGCTCGACAGCGCGGGTGACTGCTACGGCAAGACAGGTTTGGCCTACAAGAGAGGCTTTGGCGAACCCATCGAAGAATACTCCAAAAGCGAACCAGTGCTAGGCGCCAGTGCCGGAGCTGCCTTCTACCGGAAGGAACTCTTCACTAGAATTGGCTTGTTCGATGAAAGCTACTTCCTCTACCTGGAAGATGTCGATTTGAGTCTGAGGGCACAACTCCAAGGCTTCAAGTGTCTTTACCTTCCTGAGGCAATTGTCTATCACCTCGAAGGGGCCTCGGATCCGGAGCATTCCGAAAAGAGGACGGAATCGCCCGGATGTGGCTTCTATTCCCGTAACCGCGTATTCTGGATTACGCGAAACCGCTGGCAGCTGATGGTAACCTATCAACCTCTTCGACATGTGCCCTGGCTTCTCTACGGTTGGCTGCGAAGCTTTGCATTCCACTTGTTGAAAGCGGGGCATACCGCTTCT
>JAUVSF010000369.1 GCA_030597245.1 Acidobacteriota bacterium | reverse complement strand
GGGGGGGCAAACTTACTTCTGCAGGGACGAAGGTAGCTCTCGAAGTCCTGCGCCACCATAGACTCATTGAACTGTACCTCTCGGAAGTATTGGGGTACAGCTGGGACAAGGTTCATGCCGAAGCGGACCGGTTGGAGCACGTCATTTCGGAGGAGTTTGAAGACAAGATAGATGAAGCGCTGGGATTCCCTGCGGAGGACCCTCACGGAGATCCGATTCCAACCAAGGACGGTCGGGTTCCTGCAGACGACATTTCCAGTCTTTGGGAAGCTCCGGAAGGTCAGACACTCAAGATTCAGCGGGTAAGTGACCGTGACTCAGAGGTCCTCCGCCACCTGGCAACTTTGGGAATCTATCCCCAGGTTCAGTGTCTACTCCTCAAGAAAGCACCCTTTAACGGACCGGTCCACATCAAACTTAACGACGAGGAACACATCTTGAGCGAAGAACTTGCCCGGCAGATCTTCGTTACGCCGGTACGACCCGCCAGTGGCCTCGACTCCCCCCGGACGGAAAGGTAGATTTCCCTGGCATTACCCATCGAGTTTTCCCTGAATTCATCGTGCTATACTGTGCCACCTGAAAATCTTTCGGCCTGAGGTTTACGGCCGTTTGTCGTGTACGGGGCCCATCAACAAGAAGGAGTAGCTACGGTGAGTGATTATCCAGGATTGATCGAAACACTTGCGATCGAGAGCGACACCAAGATCGTCTTTTTCATCTTGGACGGTGTTGGCGGATTGCAGATCGGAGACGGGACTGCGACGGAACTGCAAACTGCGAACACACCGAACCTGGATCAATTGGCAAAAAGGTCCTCGTGCGGCCACTTAGTACCCATTACACCCGGCGTTACCACAGGGAGTGGCCCCGGCCATCTCGCCCTGTTTGGCTACGACCCGGTTGAGAACAATGTGGGTCGGGGGGTTCTGGAGTCGGCTGGAATCGGGTTCGAGTTGACCCCTAAGGATGTGGCCGTTCGTGGAAACTTCGCTACGGTGGATGCTGCCGGCAACATTGTCGACCGGCGGGCGGGGCGAATTTCGACGGAGGAAAATGAACGCATCTGCAAAAGGCTTCGGGAAGAAATCAGGCTCAAGGATATCGAGGTATTCATAGAGACTGTGAAGGAACACCGGCTTCTGGTGGTATTTCGGGGTGAAGGGCTCTTCGGTGACATCGAAGATACCGACCCACAGTCCACGGGGGTTCCCCCGCTTGCTGCACGCGGGCTCAGTCCCGAGGCTGAAGAGACAGCCCAGATCGTTAACGATTTCGTGAGGCAGGTTGGAACCATCCTTGCTTATGAGAAGCAGGCCAACATGGTCACCCTTCGCGGCTTTGCGAAACACAAGCCTTACGCCTCAATGAAGGAGCGTTTTGGTTTGCAGGCACTCTGTCTTGCCAACTACCCGATGTACCGAGGCGTGTCTTTCCTGATCGGGATGGACCTTTACCCGGTAGTTAAGAGCGTTGATGAACAGCTGGATGCATTGGAGAAAGAATACGACAACTACGACTTTTTCTTTGTCCACGCCAAAACCCCAGACAAAACGGGAGAAGATGGGGACTTTGCAGCCAAGGTTGCTGCTATCGAGGAGCTTGACCAGGTTCTCCCGAGGATCCTTGCCCTAAAACCTGACGTGCTGGTCGTGACTGGTGATCATTCAACCCCGTCGGCCTTGAAGAGCCACAGTTGGCATACCGTGCCGGTGCTCCTGGCTTCCGAGTACTCCCGGCTCGACCTGGCGGAGAGGTTCGACGAGGTTGAATGCCTGAAGGGTGCTATAGGGCAGATCCCGGCAAAACAGCTCATGGGCCTGGCCCTTGCCCATGCAGGCAAGCTGAAGAAGTTCGGCGCCTAGCCGGGAACAGGTAATCGGTGATCGGTAAACGGTTGCTTAGTAAGCAGTAAGTAGTCAAGAACCGGGGTGTAGCGCGCTGATTTTTGGTGCTCTTGGTGTTTTGGTGGTTTGATTTCTCCAGACAAGCCGTACCTGGGGCACTCAGTGAGAAACCCAACCCACTCCCTGCAATCACTGGCGTTTGAACACTACATTCAGTGTCAGCTCAGCTTCTGCTACTTCATTGCCGGAAATGGCGGGCAAGAATCGCCACGAGTTCTGGACCGTGTCTAAGGCGATCTGATCCAGTTTCTTATTGATGCCCTGCACAACCTCAAGGTTCCTCAGGCCCCCGGCACGGCTGACGTAAGCCTTGATCTTGACGAAAACGGGGTCCGGCCTGGTCGATTCACTTGAGGGCAGTCGCGGCGGAGGGGTCTCGAGGGGAACTGGCGGGACAATATCTTCATCCTTGAAATAAGGCTCAAACTCGGCAGCCGAATCGGATCCCACCAAGTGGAAACGACCGAATCCGCGCCCAAACCCTGCTCTCCGAATGGCCGCCGTTTTATCAGCCGCTTTGAGATTCAGCTCCCCAATTCGGGCAGCCACAATTTCAAATTCCTCGCTGGAAAGCGATTCCAACTCGAAAATCTTCCCGGCGATCTTCAAAAGCGGCCTCACTGGGGGACTACGGAAATCGTAATCGCCGGCGATTACGAATCCTGAGAACTCTCCCGGCTTAATAAGATCTGAAACATCATACTGTTTTGGCTCACCCTCAACTCCCTCCAGTTCAAACAAGTGACCGCGGTAGGTGGACTGCTGAGTGTCGAGAAAAACCAGATTGCGGGCGAGCAGAAGTTCGAAAGTATTGCCAAGATTAATGTAATTGACAACAACACTCCTGTCATCGATGAATTCAAGCGTAATGATTCGCTGATCTGACAGGAATAGATACTGATTCTCGGACGCGGCCTCCGAAAAGAAAGACATTGTGAACACCATCAGCCAGAATCCAAGCAGATTTCGAAACAACTTCACGATGCCCTTCTTTCAAGATGATTGTACAACAGAGAGGCTCTGACACCTCAGGCGAAGTGGTTGCCAGTTACGGGGCGTGTTGCCGGAAGGGCTCCTCTGCATCGCATCGCCCTTACAGGGCTCAATCGTTTGGTGGCGGCCGCTTACCCCGGGGTTCCGCTTCGCTCCACCCCGGGCTATTAAGCTACACCCTTTCAGGGCTTAGGAGGATTCGCAGGCGGTGGTGACCCACCTTGGTGTGCCGGCTCTCCCACAACCCCGGAAATGCATGGGTTCACCTTCGCCCGACCCAGAGGCACCCTGAGTAGGGCCACTTGGAGATCATCCCACCAGCCTGCGGAAGAGAGCCAAGAAACGTCAGCTGTATGATTGAGTGGAACTCGGACTGATGGAGCATCCACAAAACCTGGGGGCGCCAAGAAGCACCGAACGTGAGGTGAACCTGGGCAATTGGAGGCTCCCGTGGTGCTTAAGGGCTGAGGTGACAAACACCAACGGCGAAGGCCACCCACTTCGACCTACCAGCAATCAAAGAGCGCCGGAGGCGCGGTGCTTAATAGCCTGGGGTGGAGCGAAGCGGAACCCCAGGGAACTGTCTGCCCCCCACGCGCGAACCCCGCAGGGGTACTCAGGTGCTTGGAGAAATGAACATCTCGGCTCCAGATCAATCCCACAAGTACCTCTCATCAAACTCCACGTTGTGCAATCTCAAGAGAGTTCGCAATTCATCCTGGAAGGTCACCCTTTTATGATGCTCTCGCTGGGACTCGATATAGTGCCTCACCGTTTCGGTTCCCGATGAGCTGACCGAGAAAGCCGCATATCCCGACTGCCACCAGAACTTCTTCATCTTTGGGAACTCACGGTGTACCCAACCGGAGGATTTTGCTTTGACCTCACGAACCAGGTCGGAAATCGCAAGTTGTTTTCCCACCGAGGCCAGGAGGTGGATATGGTCAGCAATTCCCCCTGCCGAGAGTAGACGGCTGTCGTGAGATCTCAGGACGGTTCCCATATAGGCATAAAGGTGAGGTTGAAGGTCTCCCGTTATCAAAGGGATTCTTTGTTTTGTTGAAAACACCATGTGTACGAGCAGGCAAACCAGAGATTGGCCCATTTTCGATTCCTCCTTTGCACCTATAATTACGTTCGAGTTCAAAACCTGCGAGATTGCACCGGGCAAGAGACCCGCAAAGGAAGGCGGCTCAAAAAAAACATTGTCGGAAATGAAACTTGAACCTGAATTAAGGATCTTGCGTCTTAGAGTCAGGAGGTAGAGGTGGCATTGAGACGTGGCCAAACTTTGATAGGACTTGTGTTACTGCTTTTCAGCATGGAGGCCCTTTCGGCCGGGGCATCACAGCGTGCTGAGACAAAATCGTTCCCTTATGAGGCAGGCGATACCCTTGTCGTTGAGAATGACTACGGGAGGGTGCGTGTATCGACATGGGATAACCCCATGATCGAGATTTCGATTCGCGAGATCGCCGTTGACGAAAGCCAGTTGGAGAACGTAACAGTCATTTCTCAGAAGGTCGGTACTCGAGTTTTCCTGCGCAGCTACTTCTACAACTACGCTTCAGAATCGGTGTACATGGATATCCAGGCCCCCAGAGACTTGAACCTGATTATCTGGGGAGCCAACCCGGCCGTGGAGATCTTCAATGTCGGCGGCAACGTCAGAGTGCAAACCCTTACAGGCTTTGTCACAGTTGAGAATCTCCACTCCTCGGCATCCCTGTTCACGGAGGATGGGAACATTCTGTTTCGATCGGCTGTGCAGCCTTCGGGAGACATCCGACTCGAATCGACCCGCGGCAACATCACCTGCCGGGTCATAGAAAACCTGAACCTCAGAGGCTGGGTCAGAGCTGGAAGTACTATCTCCTGGAACCGGGAAATTGAGCTCAGTGAAGGGTTGTTGGAGAAACAGATAGGGGTCGGAGGGCCGTTGCTCCTGGCATCAAGTGCCCAGGGTAAAGTTGATTTTAGAATCGAAAGTGAGATCAGATCACAAGCCGACCTTTCTGTCAGAGTTCCTGTCTCTGGCGAAGGAACTGTCGAATCCCCGGCTAAAGGGGAAGCAGAAAGCCCAGCTTATCCTAACCACAACGCAGGCAGCGACTCGCCTCAGTATAAACCAGTGCCGATCGAGACTGATCCGGTGCCGACCCAGCCGCGACAGGTAGCCTACACGCCTCCTGAGTACGGTGATGAGCCGGCATCCGGAGGGTATTCCCTCAAGGTTAACGTGGACTTGGTCTCTGTAAACGCCTCGGTCAGAGATCGCAACAATAGAGCAGTACCGGACCTTCTGATGGAAGACTTCGACCTCTTCGAAGACGGTGTCAGACAACGCATCGACCAATTCAATGCGATGGAAGCTCCTTTCAACCTGCTGATCCTGTTGGACGTGAGTGGTAGCACCAAAGGCTACATCAACATGATCAAAGATGCTTCCG
>JAUVSF010000736.1 GCA_030597245.1 Acidobacteriota bacterium | reverse complement strand
CCACGCTCACCACACGCCTGGTAGCCTGATTCGGGGTCCACAAAGACGACACCCCGCTCCCGGAGAGTCTTAACGCTGGACACGGTCGCTGGATGCCGCCACATTTCGACATTCATGGCCGGTGCAAGTACAACAGGAGTGGTTGTCGAAAGGTATAAGGTACTCAGGAAGTCGTCAGCGATCCCTGCCGCAAACTTGGCGAGTAGGTTAGCGGTAGCTGGTGCTACAAGAAGCAAATCACTTGCCCGGGCGACTGAAATGTGCAGTATTTCGGGTGAAGGATCTTCGAACAGATCGGTAATCACCGGGTGCCCTGAAAGCTTCTCCAGGGTAAGGGGCGTGATAAATTCCTCGGCACTCCGAGTCATCACCGGGATCACATCGTAGCCTTGCTCCTGAAGCAGCCTCAAAATCAAGGCTGACTTGTAAGCGGCGATGCAGCCAGTGACGCCCAGGATCACCTTCATTCTTCTTCGCGGGGTTCCTTTAGCAGCTTAAACTCAACCAGATTCGCCTCTGTCTCTTTGATAGCGATATAGGACGGCTTGCGAGACTTCACATCCAGCCTAACAGGTGCCCCATTCTGCAGTTGCTTCGCCCGTTCAGCGGCAATAAGAATGAAGCGGAATTTACTATCAATATTGTCAGGCAGTTTCAAACTCATACACCCTCCAGCAATGTCGGAGCCCCTGGCCCCAACAAAATCACCCTCGTTCCTTAAACGAGGAATTTACATTTGTTTCTCTAGAAAAGTACTAACGATTGGCTCAGCCTCCCGGAGCCGATTCTTGAGTATACACCTTGAAGCCAGAATCACGGCCTTCAACTCCAGAACAGACTGGTCCAAATCGCGATTAATAATAACGTAATCATATTTCTTATAAGCTTTGATTTCATCTCGCGCTTTCTTGAGGCGAGTTCCGATCACCTCTTCATTGTCCAGACCGCGACCCCGTAACCTTTCCTCCAGCTCACCATAGGAGGGCGGCAAAACAAATACCAGGACCGATTCCGGCATCTGTTTAGAAACCCTGAAAGCCCCCTGAATATCAACATCAAGCAGGACATCGCACCCTGATTCCAGTTGAGACTCAACGAATTGACGGCTCGTCCCGTAGAAATTTCCGTATACTTCCGCCCACTCCAGAAACTCACTTTCGGTAATCATCTTCTTGAACTCGGGAACCGAGACAAAGAAGTACTCATGCCCGTGACGTTCCCCCTCTCTACAATCCCGGGTGGTATGGCTCACAGAGAACCGAATGTTTCCCAGTTGGGGGATCACCCGCTCCGCAAGGCTTGTCTTGCCGGAACCCGAAGGAGCGCTCAGGATGATCAGGTTCCCTCTATTCGACATTCTGCACCTGCTCCCTTAGCCTCTCTACTTCGGTCTTCGCTTCGATTCCGACCTCGGAGACTGCAACCAACACTGATTTCGACAGAACTGTGTTCACTTCTCGATTCAGCTCCTGGCACAAGAAATCCAGTTTCTTCCCCACCGGAAGTCCGTCACTTTGATTGAGACACTCTTCAAAACGAGACAAATGACTTTTCAACCTCGCCAACTCTTCCGAGATGTCAGCCTTCTCTATGTAGTAGAGAACCTCCTGATGGAAACGCGATTCGTCAACGGTCACTTGATCGGCTAATTCACTCAACCGCTCCTTCAGCTTCCTTTCGAAGTGCTCGCGAATCCCTTCAGAGTGATTCTCAATCTCCGCGATATAACCCGTCAGGAGACCAAGCCGCGTTTCCAGGTCCAAACACAGTGCAGCACCTTCAGAGTCACGTTCACCCACGACGTCTTTGACCACCGCGCGCACGGCCTCCAGCAAAGCGTCCCTCATCGCATCAGATACCAGGCTCTCAGTTCGCGGCATCACCAATCCTGGAATCGAAAACAGGTCAGGAATCTCGAGCCCGCCGGGAATACCCATATCCGATGCCTGTTGGGCCAATATCCTGTAATTCTCAACTGCCGGCAGATTGAGTTCGTACTGATCTGTCGTCTTTGGCCGAACTTCCAGGTAGAGTTCTACCCTGCCTCGGCGCAACTCTGTCTGAACCTCCGCCTTGAAATCCGACTCGAACGCGCACAGCTCACGGCCAAGCCGGGCTTTGAAGTCGAAGTGCCGGCTGTTGAACGTCTTG
>JAUVSF010000610.1 GCA_030597245.1 Acidobacteriota bacterium | reverse complement strand
GTAGGGATGACGTAGTTTTCTTTTGGAAGACCATAGGGCTCTATCTCCTTCTAATCCGTTCCGTATTGAACCATCAGGGTGCAAAGAAGAAAAGGTCTGAGTGGTACAAGTCTGATGGAGTCTTGTTGGGGAGAATCGGCCGGAGACGTCATAATGGAGTGGAGGCAGCTTCTTGTCGGAGCTTTGCGATGCGGTCAGGGTCTAAGAAACACGGCGTCAGGTCAGGTGCAATACGGCACTTGGCCGGCCCAGTGCCGGAGGAGGATCAGACATGGGTAGGGAAAATCTGGCGGGTACATTTCAGCAGCATTACGGTCGGGCTCACAGCATCTGTGTTCAGGCTCCCGGGCGAGTGAACTTGATCGGAGAGCACACCGATTACAATGACGGATTCGTCTTTCCGGCGGCGATTGACCGGTACGTAACGGTCTTGGCATCCCCACGGGTGGACCAGCTTATCCGGGCCTATTCTGTTGATTTTGGACAGACGACTGATTTTTCACTGAACGATATAAAGCCAAGTGAGGATTGCCCGTGGAGTAACTTCGTTCGGGGTGTTGTGGCGCAGTATCGGAAAAGAGGCTTTGAGCTTCCGGGTGCAGATCTGGCGATCAGCGGTGACGTTCCGATAGGAGCGGGTCTCAGCAGTTCTGCCGCAATAGAAGTCGCGGTTGCGGAAACCTTCAGGGTGTTAGGTGACTTGGAGATTGATCGCACCCAGATGGCCTTGATGAGTCAGGCGGCTGAACATGAATTCGTTGGAGTTAAGTGCGGCATTATGGACCAGTTTATCTCGGCTCTCGCCCAACGAGGTACCGCACTTTTCCTGGATTGTCGGGATCTCTCTTATTCAGCTGTTCCTTTGAGTGAAGGCCTGAGTATCGTTGTTTGCAATAGCGCGGTGGAGAGGCGGCTGGACAGTTCGGAATACAATCTCAGGCGCTCTGAATGCGAAGAAGCCGTCAGAGTTCTGAACCAGAAGTACGGCGGCATTGAAGCGCTGCGGGATGCTTCTCTGGAGCAGTTGGAGGCGGTGAGATCTGAACTTCCGGATGTGCCGTATCGACGTGCTCGCCACGTGATCTCGGAGAACAACAGGGTTGTCGCGGCGGTTGAAGCGCTGCAGGCCGGCAAGACTCAAGAGTTTGGTGAGTTGCTTTACCGCTCGCACACAAGTCTTCGAGACGACTACGAAGTCAGCTGCAAAGAATTGGATGTGCTGGTGGATTTGGCGCGCCAGGCTCCGGGGATTGTAGGTGCCAGAATGACGGGTGCAGGGTTTGGGGGTTGTACCGTCAATCTCGTGGAGAGCAAGGCTGTTCAGGAGTTCTGTGACTCCGTGCAGCCTGCCTACGAGACGGAGACGGGGATCCAGTGCCCTACTTATGTTTGCCTGCCTTCTGCCGGCGTCGGTGTGTGTGGGACGTGCTAGACAAGACATCGAACACTTACCAGCAAGGAGCAAGGCTGCGCCCTTGCTGCCGCGCTTCTATCAATCGTCAAGGTAGTGCCGGCTCGGGAGTGAGCGTAATCGTTCGGCAGCCGATTCGGCGGTAATGTCTCTCTGTGGTGTCCCGAGCATTTCGTATCCCACCATGAACTTTCTTACTGTGGCCGAGCGTAAGAGCGGAGGATAGAAGTGGGCGTGGAAATGCCACTCGTGATGAGGGTTATCATCGGTTGGACGCTGATGGAATCCCATGGAATATGGAAAGGGCGTCTTGAACAGATTGTCGTAGAGAATAGTAAGTTCTCTCAGGATGGTTGCCAGGCTCGTTCGCTCCGAGAGAGGCAGTTCATCGAGCCCAGTTCTATGACGCTTAGAAATCAGGAGAATCTCAAAGGGCCACACAGCCCAGTACGGCACAACGGCGAGGAAGTGTTCGTTTTCAAGAACCCGGCGTTCACCCATTTCCAATTCAAGGTCCAAGTATCGGCAGAGCAGGCAGTGGTCATGCTCCTGTTTGTAGAGGGAGAAGGCATCCTGTTCCTTCCGAGGTTCGTTGGGGACAGTCTCGTTGGCCCAAATCTGCCCGTGGGGATGAGGGTTGCTGCATCCCATCATTGCCCCTCTGTTTTCAAAGACCTGGACATAGTTGATTCCGGGAAGAGCGGCTAGTTCTTGAAACTGTTCTGTCCAAACCGCAAGCACTCGCTCCACGTCGGCCAGGGGCATTCGCGGAATCGCCAGGTCATGTCTAGGCGAGAAACACACCACCTTACAAAGACCTCGTTCGGCCCGGCTGACAATTAGACCCTCGGAGTTGAACTCCCCAGCAGGCACATCCTCGATCAAGGCAGGAAAGTCATTGTCAAATACAAAGGTGTTCTTGTACTCGGGGTTGCGGACTCCGCCGGCGCGTTCATTTCCCGGGCAGAGATAACACTCAGGGTCATAGCTCGGCTGACTATCGACCTCGGTCTCTTCGGTCTGACCCAGCCAGGGCCTCTTGGCGCGGTGTGGGGAGACGAGGATCCATTCACGGGTCAGGGGGTTGAATCGCCGGTGGGAATGCTCTTTGATATCAAACATCGTTCTGCTACCTTGCCAGAGGCAGATTCTACTTCGAAGCCGTCCTTTTGCCCACTGAAAGCTCTGGGTAACTGGAATTCACAACCTACTGGTTCCACTCGGCTTCTAGTACCGAATACCCACTGGGGCGGAAGATCTCGACCTGAACACGGCTCAACTCGGATATTGTCTTCCACCTCAGGGTCTGCTCGTGGACAGAGCCTGGAGTGAGGTTTGGAAGCACCGCCTTGCCTGTTGCCATTGGATGCCCCAAGCGATTGTAAGCGGTCCATACAAGCAAGTACTGCCTGAGTGTGTACGCGGGCAGGTCATTGGTTAGTGAGCGAGTAGTGATCTTGACAGTCGTGCGAGTTGTTTCATTCTCAACCGTGGGTTGGCGAAGGTAGATGGTTCGAATCGGAGAGCTTTCCGCCCGAAGAGCAGCCCATGAGGGTTTCCGTTTTCCCAGGAGATCGACAACGCCATGAACTCTTTGCTTGAAGGAACACTGGCCCTTATCACCGATATGAGTGCGGTAGTCGTTGTAGTCGAAGAAGATTGCGCCGGCGACGTTTTTGGCTTGACGGTATCGGTCGGTATGAGTTTTCAGGATTTCGATTCTACG
>JAUVSF010000299.1 GCA_030597245.1 Acidobacteriota bacterium | reverse complement strand
CGATGGAGACTCGAGCATGTGCCGGAGTTGGTTATCTCCAGCGAGGACGAGACTGATCACCAGTCTAGAATCCATGTCAAAGTTGGTGAGTATCCGGAGAGTGGTAAGAACCGGTGGGGTCATGTCCTGTACATCGTCCAGGAGCAAGACGGGTCGGAGGCCATCCTCGTCGAGTTGGCGTAAGCGTTGTTGGAGTATCCGGAACACCACGGGATAGATACCGGTGAGGTCGAATCCAGCGGCCAATCCGATCTCACGACAAAGGTCTTTCTTTGACAGAGAAGTGAGTTTGACGTAGTGGAGCCGGTAGCGTACCTCAGGCAACTGAGCCCGTAGCGTTCTGAGGATCACGGTCTTGCCGGTGCCGGAAGGTGCGAGAACCACACCGCTCATGCGTTGCTCAATGGTTTGACGCAATGCGGTAAGGGGTTGGTCGAAGATATCCGAGTGCCAACGGTCTTTGATGGGAATCTCCCGAGTAAACGGGACAGTGGAGAAACCAAAGTGAGCTCTGAGATCGAGGGCAGATTCTTTATTTGTCATCGTCGTCATCTTTTTCTCCTTTGGGATAGCTCCCATCGGGACCGACGATAGGAGCGAAGTCCGATTGAAAACGGAGCATGGCGGCGGTACGTACGGGGCGACTGGTTTTGGGTGAAGTTTTGGGTTTTTTGGCTCTTTTCGAGTAGGCATTGGCCTCGACGTCGACGGGGTGGACAAAGAGTCTGTGGCCTTGATGAATCATGGAAACGGAGCCATCGAGAAGATGACGCCAGAGTCGGATACGATGGCGGGCATAACCACGAGGGACCTCGTAGAACACTCCGTCGAAGGAGATGACGTTATCGGAAGAAACGGGGCGCTCAAAGCTGATGAGAAAACAATCGTCGAGCCAGGCGCGATCCTCGGGGAAGTGAAGGGGACGAGGGTCTTGATGGAATCGTTGAGCGGGGGTTTGTCCACCGAGCGATTCGTGGGGGGTATGGTTATAGACCTGGTCCATCCAGTGGGAAAGACGCAAGGTCAAAGCGGAGGGGTCGGGGTCGACCTCGGGGTTTGAATCGAAACTTCGAATGAGTTGCTGCGATGCGGTTTGGTTAAATCTCTCAATCTTTCCATGTCCTTCCGGATAAGCGGCGGTGCCATGGATGAGCCGGATCCCCAGACGGGCCGAGACCGCGAAGGTGTCATCGGATTTGAATCCCGATCCGCGATCCAAAAACATCGCCGAGAACAATCCATATTTCAAGATGGTTCGGTGGAGTCCCTGAAGGAACAGTTGTGTGTTCTCAGAGGTTCCCACGATCACCGCGAGGCCGAAACGAGTGGCGTCATCGAGAAAGTTCAACGCGACTCGTTTAAGCCGCCCGACACCGGAGCGGAAGGGCTTGCCGTCTGCAATCATCATGAGCATTCTGTTGGGGTAGGAGAAACGGCGCATGTCTTTGTCCTTGAGTTTGTGAACCCGTCTGACAACAAGACCCATCCGACGGCAGGCCCGCCAGACGGTGCTGCGACTGAGCGGTTCGTCTTCGCTGACAATGCCGTGACGTCGAGCCCGTTTAATCAGTTCCGGAACCGAGGCTTCGGGGTCGGCTTTGTTTTCCACACAGAAGAAATCGAGCAGCCTTTTGCTGAGAACCGCCGAATCGGAGGCTCGATGGCGCGGTTGGGGCTCGAGACCCACCAGACCTTTTTGCTCGTAGGCGTTGAGCCAGCGATAAACACTCCGCTCCGAAACTCGGCGTGACCGGCCGGAAAGATCCTGATGCGGCAGATCCAGCACGTCACGCACCGCTTGCGCCAACTTCATGCCCCCAAGCACACGAACCTGGATCGCCGAAACCACTTGGTAACGGAACAAAGATTGAGGAGATAGCTGAAGCAGCTTCGATTTGTCCACGGGCTGTCCCACCTCCCTCTGCATCCTGCAACGATGCCATCGTAGCGAACCCGCAGCTCTGCAAGGGCGGGCGACATTCGTGGGCAGCTAAACGAAGGGTGGAGAGCGACTCGCTCGACCCACTCTGGATAGCGGTGAGAGTCTTCGGCTAAATTTAGGATCCCACAACACCACCCTGCCCCAGCACCCGCCCAAGGTGCCCGCGGCCATCAGACGAGCACAAATATCATCTCCGAATCGGATGAGGTTCAGCACCGAAACAATCGCCTTGCCCCGCCCCACAAGCCCCGAGGCCAGGCCATATTGCTCTCGAGCTTTGTGGTGCTCCAGCCCGCTCAGTCCCAGTTGTTCGACGATCTCTTCCACCACCGGCGGCTTTATTGCATCCGACAATCCGAGCACAAGAGCCGAACGTTCAATCCAACGACGTTGAGAGCCGTAACCACCAGGCTGAGCCTTTTCTACCATCCCTTCCCGAAGCCAAAGACATTGTTCGGAAGCATCCACCGCCGCTTCAAAACCCGCTGTCACGCCACCGCGCCACCCCTTCTTTCTTCCTCTCGTCTAACGGATTGCCCCCGAGGTCCACCACCACGATCGGCTGCCGGGCATAGGGCGCGTGGCCCATGGGATAAACCGTGAAATACTGACCGTGACTCTTGCAACGCAATATGCGAATGGGTATGCATGGCCCCGTTTTCCGCTTACGAAAATCATGCTTTCTCATTCGACACGGCTCAGAACCTTTTGCCCAGGGGCACTGCGTGATCTTCTCCGTGGGCCGGAACTTCCCGTTCTCATCTGCTACATAGGGTGCGCAAAGAAACGGTTTCGGTTGCCGTCGAGAAGGCGGTTGTGGCACCGATGAGGTTTGGCGTTGGACTGGGGAACTATGGCACAATAACTCTGCCCTCCGGGCGTTGCGTCTGTCACCGTCAGAAAGTTCCAGACGCAAGAAAAGCCCACAGCCCTCTACGGCTGTGGGCTTACTATTCTACAAAGAAATCAATTCTTCTTCATGTGTCCTATGTTTTGAGTCCCTCCTGCTGCCATCGAACTTGAAACCAGAACCCTAATTCCTGCCATTGGGACCGAAACGTAGCAACCTTGGTGGCCAAGTGCACAAGGATCACAGTAGAAGAAGAGAATGGTCCCTTCATTGCCGGTGGGTCCCGATGCTGGTTTGACGGCCGCGGGCCAAGCGGCTTAATGATAACTGTAGTGGTTACACGACTGCCGGCCTATGGGTCACTCCGTCCGGACCTAGTATCTTATACTTGTAGTTCCAACCGGGCGTAAAAAAAATCGATTTTTGCTTGACAACTTTTTTGGGTCCTTTGAAGCAAACTCGAAGAGGCGAATGAGAGCATGCGCGAGCGGCCCTCATGACGGCCACTAAGGCCCGTTAACGGTTGAGGAGACTTCGAAGTCATCCTACCTAGTGATCGTCCAACACAGGTCACCTCAGGCCGCCAAAAAATCCGGGGTTATATTATAGGTATGAAAAACGAACTCCAACTCGAATCGATTTCGGAAATATCAGATGACGAGCTTCTCCTCCGTCTGTCGAAGCTCCTGCAAAATTCCCGTCGCGTCGAGTCCGAGCTTATCGCCCACATTGGAGTAGTGGACGAACGTCGGCTCTTTGCTCTTGACGACGCACGCTTCATCTATGGGGGAAAACACAACCAACGCGGGCCGGAGAACTCGGTCCGGACCTAGTGCCCTGTCCCAGAAGTTCTGACTGGCTGAGCGGCGATTTATGATCTGCAATTCTAGGAGGCCTTCCTGGTATGTGGCTCCAAAAGTCCAGTCAGGTTTTGGGTCAGACTGTCCAGTGCTTCCTTGGCTTTTTGACGTCGTCTTGGTTTCTCGTCGTTTTCGATGATCGTCCTGAGGTAAGGACCCTTGGACTGCATTAGTTGACCGAGACGGACCCAAACATCAATTTCTGCCTTGTCCCAATAGGAGTTGGCAAGGTTGTTAATAAGCAGGAGTTGTTTTGTGAGGAATTTGACCGGAAGGGGTTCACGTTCTTTGTCCAGGATGGCGATGAATCTGCGGATTGCTTTCTCGTGTAGCCCCGAACCATCGTATTTCCAAGCAAACGGATGTGCCAGCAGGTCGTTCCAAATGGCAATGAAGGCCTCAATCGCCTCAGTCATCGCTTCTGCAGAAGCAAAGGATTCGTGGAGACATTTTGAGCCAAGGATCCCGAACCAGTTTTCGACGAGGTTGAGCCACGAGCCATGAAATGGTGTGAAGTGGATGATGATGCGCTTGTAGTCAGACTGAAGCCACGCCCGACGTTCATTTGCCGTTTCCAAGATCGGACAATCCACTTCGCACAGCTTGGCGACCAGTTCGACAAAGTCTTGATTGCAGTGTGAGGACAGATTGTCCATGACGTAGTTAAGATGCGCATTCTCTGGTTGCTGTTTAACATGCTGTTCAAAAAGAGGTCGGAATGTCTCACCTTTGTGGTCGAAGGTGCGTCGTGCAAATACCTTTCCCGTTTTGTGCTCGAGGAATGCAAAAATGTCCAGGGTGCCGTTTCTGTTGTATTCGAACTCCTTCAACCATCGCATTTTCTCATCAGTGGTCATGCTGGGAGCAATTCGTTGCAAGATCTGAATGCCAGGACATTCGTCGAAGAAGAAGAGATGTTCAGGCGGGTTCTCGTACAGCTCAAGCAGGTGCTCCATCTTGGGGAAGAAATCTGGGTCGGTGATATGCAGGAAGTATTTGACCCGATGGGGTTTTAGATGGTGCTTGTTTAGGATGCGACCGATGCTCGAACGAGTGATTGGTGTTCCCAAAACCTTCCGGTGTGCATCCAGATGCTTTTCTGCCCACCTGATTGTCCAGCGCCCACAACCAAGCAGGGGTGAGGTTTGGCAGTAGAATCCAATTAGCTTCAACTGCAAGGTCTCGTTGAAAATGGGAGGACGTCCTGTGCGGGTTTTGTCCTCAAAGCCAGTCGCGATAGTGCACGAAGCCCACCTTTGCACCGTGCTCAAGGAGAGACCGAAGTATTTGGCAATAGCCAGCGGTTCCACCCCCGCCTGGCTGAGCCCAACGATCTGTGCACGCGTGGTAACGCGCCTGTTTGCAGGCAAGCACCCGCTCACCAAAGGGGCTTCATCAGCAAAGAGAAGGCTGGCTGTCAGGGTTATCGACTGGAGTTTTTTTTGAGCAACTGAACTAGGTCCGGAAGAGATTTCGCGATCAGCGACAGACCAAGCTTTTCAATATACAACCTAATGGTGCGCTCCGACAGGGACGTCGCAAGCCTTGGGTTGAGTTCTCGACCAAGAACAACACTGGAGATAGGTCTTCCTGTCACGGCATGGGCGGCAAATTGCTGAATCAGGAGCGCCTTTGCCTCTGACGTCATGCGATAATCTCGGGCCTGACCACGCCGTTTGTCGAGCAGCACGTGAACGTCGCTCTCTTCAAGTGCCTTGGCAATGCTTCGCACGTGAGCAGTTGATAACTCCAGACCGTGGGCTACTTCCTCTGCTGAAAGCAATCCGGAGTTGAGCATTGATAATAGAATGGTTCTCTTCTGTATGGAATTGTCGAGCGGAATTTTCATACACAATCCGTGCACTCCAAAGTCGACCACGAGAGATCTATCTTCTTCACGAATACTTGCTTTTGTAACCATGGGTGTCGGCGCAGGAAGCAACACCGACTTTGCCCGTCGACGCCGATCCTCGAACGCTTCGAGCCCATCCCGCAGCACGACCCTCAAGGTCGTTCTCAGTGACTCGAACGGGAGCCCAAGTAATGAAGCAGTCGCGCTACGCTTTGCGCCCAGGAAGGTGACCAAGGCGAATCCCAAAATCCGCATCAGCACAGGTCTCCCGAATATCTGAGCTGCTCGCTTCAAGCGTTGTTGGGCGTTTTCCGGAGAGAACGTCATGTTTCGGCAATCTATCATCTTCAGCTACCCTTCTATAATAAACCCTGCGGAGGAAGCCGCAAAGCCATAATAACTAAATAATAGGCATTTCAGCGACTGTGTCAAGCGTTAAAAGGGTTTATTGTAGGCGTGTTGTGAGGATACCAAATAGCCGGATCAGCAGTCAGGACTTCTAGGACAGAGCACTAGTGCCACAAGCCGCATTGGATTTGTTGGAACTTCAGGGTCGTTTCGCCCAGGTTCCGAATTCATCGTGGGAACTAGGACCGGACCGAGTTCTTAAAACGTGGTCGACTGCGACGCTTGGAAAACGCTGTCGCGTTTCCCACAAGCGTCCGAGGGCCATTCTTGATATCAGTCCAAGAACTGGCAACTCTTGATGCGGCGTTTTCCACAGCCTCAAGGAATGGAT
>JAUVSF010000103.1 GCA_030597245.1 Acidobacteriota bacterium | reverse complement strand
CGGTAGGTAGCCACGGGTTGGAACAAGTGCTTGCCGGAGTCGCTCAACCGAGACACTCCGTGAAGCACGTTCAGGTCGTCCAGAATCCAGAATGAACGACCCTGGGTGGCGACGACCAGATTCCCCTGATGAACGGCAAGGTCTGTAATCGGTGTGACCGGCAGGTTCAGCTGAAGCTTCTGCCAGTGCGCACCATCATCAAATGACACATACAGCCCAAACTCCGTTCCCGCATATAGCAGGCCCTTTCGTTGGGAATCCTCTCTGACCACACGAGTGAAATGGTTTTCAGGAATCCCATTTTGCCCGTCAGTCAGAAGACTCCAGGTTTTACCGTAGTTCTCGGTTTTGAAGATGTACGGCTTAAAGTCATCAAATCGATACCGCTGGACGGCAACCAGGGCACGGCCCGGCTCAAAGGGAGACAGATCGATCATATTGACCGTTCCCGATTCGGGCATCGCCTCCGGGGTAATGTTCTTCCAATTCTTACCTCCATCTCTCGAAATGTGAATGAGTCCGTCGTCGCTACCCGCCCAGAGCACGCCTGCCTCATGAGGAGACTCCTCGAAAGCGAAGATGGTTCCGTACACCTCTACCCCAGTATTGTCCAGCGTGATGGGGCCGCCGGCATGAATTTGCCGCTCTTGGTCATTTCGGGTCAGATCGGGGCTGATATCTTCCCAGCTGTGTCCTTCGTCGCTGGAGCGGTGGACGATCTGAGACGTGTGATACAGGACGTCCGGGTTGTGAGGAGAAAGACGAATCGGAGCGTTCCATTGGAAACGGTACTTCAGGGTTTTGGGTGCCTGCCCCAGTTGCAGTTGCGGGTAAACCAGCACGTTTTGGCTCTGCTGGGTCTTCAGGTTGGTTCGAGTTATGGCTCCACCGTAGCACCCCGCGTAGATGATGTCTGGGTCCCGGGGGTCAACTGCTATGTGGCCGGATTCGCAGCCGCCCACGTTTCGCCAGTGCTCGTAAGGTGTGAGCCCCCCTTGGGGGTTCCGGCTGGGGACAGAGATTGTCGAGTTGTCCTGCTGTGAACCGTAGATTCGGTAGGGGAACTGGTTGTCAACTGCCAGTCGATATATCTCCGAAGTCGGCTGGTTATTGAGTGTGGACCAGGATTTCCCTCCGTTCAGGGATACGTGGGCGCCGCCATCATTTGTCTGGAGCAAGATCTCGGGGTTCTGGGGGTTGATCCAGAGGTCATGGCAGTCTCCATGAAGGACCCTGATCGGGGTGAAGGTTTTCCCTGCATCGACAGATTTGTAGAACGATGTGTTCAGAGCGTATACGGTATTCTCATCGACCGGGTCGCCATATATTCGAGAGTAGTACCAGGCTCGCTGTCTCAGCTTGCGATTCTCGTTGATAAGCTCCCAGGACTTTCCTGCATCATCTGAGCGGTAGACACCGCCCTTCTCGGCTTCGATCAGGACCCAGACTCGATCGGAGTTTACCGGCGAGACAGCCACACCGATCTTCCCAACTTCACCATCGGGGAGTCCCCCTTCAAGTTTCTCCCAGTTATCACCGCCATCGACAGTCTTGTAGAGTCCCCCTTCTTCCCTTCCACTGGTAAGCGTCCAGGGTTTGCGTTCGGCTGTCCACATGCCGGCGTAAAGAACTCGCGGGTTGTTCACGTCCATCGCGAGATCAACGGCACCCGTTTTCTCGCTCACGAACAGAACCTTCTCCCAGGAAATACCGCCGTCAAGAGTGCGAAACACACCGCGTTCTTCATTTGGGCCAAAGATGTGGCCCAGGGCAGCTGCGTAGGCAATATCCGGGTTGGTTGGATGGATTCGAATTCGTCCGATCTGACCAGCCTCGTTCAAGCCCACATGCTTCCAGCTCTTTCCGGCGTCGGTTGACCTGTAAATCCCAATGCCCGGAGAGACGTTCCCTCGGGGAGCATTCGACCCCGTTCCCACATAGATCACATTGATGTCCGATGGTGCTACGGCGATAGCACCAATGGAGCCGGCTTTGAAGAATTTGTCAGATATGTTGTGCCAACTCTCTCCCGCGTCATCGGTTTTCCACACACCTCCGCCAGTCGTTCCCATGTAGAACGTAAATGGATGCCCGGGTACTCCGGTACCTGCGGTTGAACGACCTCCGCGGTAAGGGCCGACGAGACGGAATTCGAGGGTCTCGAAAAGCTCAGGTTCCACAGTTACGTTGGGGTCGGGCGGCGGCTCCTCAGTTTCTTGAGCACCAAGTGTCGTAGCTGGAATTACGCCTACCAGGATGATGAGAATCAAGTAGAAGGGGTAACGGAATGTTTTCATTGTAAAGTTCGCTCCTCAAGGTTTTCTAATCGCCTCCGTGAGGTTCCTCAGTTATGGTGTTTACCACGAAGACACCAGGGACACAAAGGGAATCACACGTAGTTCTTCACACCTCTAAACCCTTAGCGAGCTGGGCGGACTTTGCGTGAAACCCTTCCACTCACGCAAAGACGCAAAGTTCGCGGAGAGAAGGGCTTATGAATCGAGATCTGGGTTTCCATCCATTTTGGACTTGACAACAGGGAAATGATGGGCAGGGCAATCTTTACAAGACCCAAGACCCAAGACCCAAGACCCAAGACCCAGGACCCAGGACCCAAGGAGCTGTTGCTCAAACCAAAAAATCGGGAGTCCGAACCTCGAAGGCGGAAGGTGAACGTTCGAAGTTCGAAGTTCGAAGTTCGAACTTTCCCAAGCCCCCTGGCATTACGGGGGCTCTGAAACGGATTCATGAACGGGCAGGACGATGGTGACAGAAGTTCCCTTTCCCTGACTGCTTTGGAGTGTTATTGAGCCGCCCCACCGTTCGACCAGCCGTTTGACAATGGAAAGTCCGAGGCCAGTGCCGATCTCGCCGGTCGCCTTGGCCGTCTGTGTACGGTAGAAACCTTCGAAAATCTTCTCCTGTTCGTCACCCTCGATTCCGATTCCGGTGTCGCTGACCTCGACCCGTACATCCCCATTCTCGTGGTCAACCTTCAGCTTCACGCTGCCCCCGGCAGGGGTGTATTTGATCGCGTTATCGAGCAGGTTGGAAAAGATTCGGTCGATGTCGGCCGCGTATCCTAAAAGGGACAGTGCTTCCTCGGGAAGATCGGCACTAAAGTCGACCCCTTTGGACCCAGCGCGCTCTCGGGCAGTTTCGATCGCTCTCCGCAGAGCCTCCTGAAGAAGAACCTGTTCCTTGGCTTCATCCTCGAGCGGTCGCTGGGCCGCGGCGAGGTCAAGCAGATCTCTGATCATGTCGAATGCATCTGTTATCCTCCGACTCGATCTGGAGATAAGGTCGAGCTGTTTCTCGTTCAGTGGGCCGGCATAGGGAAGTGCGTCGAGGACCCCCTGGATTGCTGCCAGCGGAGCACGCAATTGATGATGAGTCATGCGTGCGAACCAGGTTCGTTCACGATTCAGGGCTTTCAACTCTGCGTAGGCGCGGGCATTCTCGATAGCCACAGCCCCAAGGTTGGCCAGGTTCAGGAGCAAGTGTTGTTCTTGTTCTGAGAATTCGTGGGGTTGAGCGGAGTACACTCGGATCACTCCCAGCACACGACTCTTTCCGGAAACAGGGACGCACAGTACCGACCGAAGTCCCTCTCGACGAGCCTCCTCGCGGTATTGAAAACGAGGGTCTTCTGCCACCTCCAGAACCTGGACAACTCCTCCCGACAGGGCCTCCAAATCGATCAGGCTCTTTGAGACCTCGACCGGTCCTTTGTTCAAGTATTCCTGGCTGAGCCCATAGGCCCCTCCGATGTAGAGTTTGGTTCCCGATTCGTCGAACAATCGGATGAAACAGGCTTTTCTGCCGAGCAGCCGGGTTGCGTGTTCCGCGATTAGTCCCAGCACCTCTTTTGTGTCCAACGTGGAACTGACAACCTGGCCGATCTGATAGAGCGCTTGCATCTCTTGGTAGGCCCTTTCGAGCGCTTGCTCCGAGCTATACAACGCCTCTTCCTTTTCACGCAGGCGAGCCGTGATTGAAGTTGCCAGGAACGTAGTGACCAGAAAGAATCCGGAGAGGATTATCCAGTAGTGAAAGGCGGTAAGACTGGCCAAGCCGGGAGGAAGGGCCAGGCTTGCCTGAACGGGTGGCAGCGGGAGTAAACCAAGACTCTCCATAAGAGTGCCCGTCCCAAGGAGCAAGCTTGCGCAGGCCGCCAGCACGTAACAGGCTCGCGGGGACAATAGGATCGCGCCAATGATGAGATGAAACGCAAACGCCAGTGAAACTGGACTCCGAATTCCTCCTGAGTAGTGGATGAGGAACGCCAGTGCTATCCAGTCAACACCGATCTGGGCGAAAATGAACCTCTTAAGGCTTCTCGGCTCGGCTTCGATCTGTCGGCGATAAAGTTCGAAGAAGACGTTGTAGCCGAGGACTGACAGCCCAATGACTATCAGCGGCCATGTTGGCAGCTGAACGCCAACCAGGAAAATGGCCGCCCAGGTTCCCAGAAGAATCCCGGCACCGGCCAGCCACCGTAGCCGGATAAACCACGTGACACGCTCTTGGAGTTCCCTCTCAATCGGGATCAGTGCCAGTTCGACCGGAAATGCAGTCATCGAATTCCTCATGCTTCGGGGTCCGAGGCTGGAGTCGGCAGTGTCACCCCAGCTTGGCCCTGAGGATCGCCAGCAACATATCAGGATTAATTGGCTTTTGAAATACCCCGGTCAAGCCCAAAGTGCTGAAGTCGGTAGTCTGGTGGAGATGGTCGCCCGTGGAGCTGAGCATGTAAACCGGGGCGCGGTTGCCGAGGCGTTCAAGTTCCCTGACGAAATTTGTTCCCGAGTCGATCTCTTCCATCATCAGATCAACAATCAGCAGATCGGGACTCGTCTCTTCATATAGCGACAGACCTTCCTCCGCACTTCCCGCAGTAGCGACGACATAATCGTTTGCCTCGAGCACTATTCGGAGTGACTCGAGAATATCAGGGTCGTCATCGACTATGAGAATCACGTGTTTGCCGTTTTGCATCTTACACTCCATTATCATCGCCTTGAACGTTCAAGGCGTCCAGTGCCGCGGCAATCTCGCCGGCGTTGCTTCTTCGCAGGACCGGTACCAGGAATTGGATCGCTGCGGCCAGGTTCTCTTCGGCTTTTGGGGAAAGTGATTCACCGAAGTCATCGAATTGGTAGCCACGAATGCCCAGTGCATAAGCCTTTGAATGGGCTCCAAACATTTTCTGCGCGAGTGCCAGTAGATTCTCGGGTTCGACACTATGGCTGCTGAAACTTATGGATGGCTTCGGCTCTACTGGGCGACAAAAAAAAGGTTCACTGCCCCGCAAAGCCGCGTCCACGAAGATGACGACAGGATGCTCCGCAATCGATGTGGCGTCCTCGACTGTCAGCTGATAATCTGCTTCCACCGTCACCCCGGGAAGCGCAGATTCCTCCAAGGCCTCCGCAAGGGCGGCTCCCAACCCGTCATCCAGCCGGCCAGGATTCCCGTAGCAAAGGAGTAGGACTTGCTGTGATACCTGTCTCATCCCTTGATCTTCCTGTCAACGATCCGACCTTGCCGGTCCATGAGTTCGACGATCAACGGCATCTGCCCCATGGCATGCGTAGCGCATGAAAGACAGGGGTCATAGGCGCGAATCGCGACCTCGACGTGATTCAATAAACCCTCGGTGATTTCCGGGACTCCTGAAAGGTAGTCTTCCGCTACCTTCTGAACGGCCCTGTTCATCGGCTCGTTGTTACTTGTCGTCGAGACGATCAGGTTCGCCATAGTGACCTGATCATCTTCATTCACCCGGTAGTGGTGGAACAGAGTGCCTCGAGGAGCCTCGATTACCCCTACCGCCTCATCACGCCGCTCTCCCGTGACGACGAGGTCTTCACCCTGTAAATCGGAATCGTCAAGAAGTTCCTGGATTTTCTCAGCTGAGTGGAGCAACTCAATCATGCGGGCCCAGTGGTAGGCCATAGTGATGTTATTCGGTTTCCCGTCAGTAAGTCCCTTGAACTCTTTGCACTCCTTTTCAGCTTCAGGCGTATCGAAGAAGTCGCAGTTGTTAACCCGCGCCAGCGGGCCAACGCGATACCAGCCCTCTTCAGGACCTATCTCCTTGATGAAGGGGAATTTCATGTAGGTCCAGGAACGGACTTCCTCCGCGAGATACTCATCGTACTTCTCATTCTCGACGTGATCGAAAATGATATTACCCTCAGCATCTTGAGCTCTCAGTCCTCCATCGTAAATTTCATAAGCCCCATCGGAACGAACAATGGATAGGTGGTTAGACTCGAATGAACCAAAGCCGCTTAAATCATCGAGGTGCTCAAGCGTGTAGTCCTTGGCCAGAGTCACTGCCCCACTGGCCCATTCCATGATCTGGTCGATATCGGATAAGAGTTGGTCGCGTTCCTCAAGAGAAAGGTTCTTGTTGACTCCCCCGGGAATGGCTCCCGTGCCATGGATCTTCTTGCCGGCGGTTGCCTTGATGATTTCTTGCCCGTACTTGCGCAAGAGGATACCCTGCTTGGCCAGTTCGGGGTACTTCGCCGCTACTCCAATCACGTTTCGCTCATTTACGTCCGCATCAAAACCGAAAAGCAAATCGGGAGAGGAAAGATGGAAGAAATGGAGGGCGTGGGATTGAAGGAACTGGCCGTGGTGCATCAGGAGTCGCATCTTCAGGGCTGTGGGGGTAAGGGTGTCAACACCAACGATACCGTCCACAGCTTTCGCCGCAGCCAGGTGATGGCTGACAGGGCAAATCCCACAGAGTCTTTGCACCAGGACCGGGAGTTCCCAAAAGGGCCTTCCCTGAATGAATCTCTCGAACCCTCTGAACTCAACGATATGGAGGCGGGCCTGTTTGACTTTTGCCTCATCGTCCAGAAGGATGGTGACCTTCCCATGCCCTTCAACACGGGTCACGGGTTCTATGACTATCCGCCTGGTCTCAGGTGTATCACTCACGTTGTTCCTCTCTAACTAATCGTATTTTATGAGGTTGTAGGGGAGCGAAATCGGTTTATTGGTTAACAATGCAACCAGGGCCTCCCAGAGTGTATCTGCTGGTGGAGGACAGCCTGGGAGGTAGTAGTCGATCTTTACCACTTCGTGACACGGGTAGACTTTGTCGAGTAGGAGCGGGATCTCCACATCGTTGGGTATGGCACCGGTCGGGTTGTGTACGGTTGGGCCGTCCACGAAAGCCTCCTGGAGACATTCTTCCAGCGGGACCATGTTCCGCATTGCTGGAATCCCTCCCATGATTGCACAATCGCCAACCGAGACCAGGACATCACAACTGGAGCGAAAGGTCCTCAGCACCTCGACGTTCTCTTCGTTGCAGCAGCCACCTTCAATCAGTCCGACGGCACACTGCGCCGAGAAGCTCTTTCTGTCGTTGATCGGCCACTTGTGAAACTCAACCAACTCTGCCAATTCGAGGATGCGCTCATCAATATCCAGCAAAGACATATGGCATCCGAAGCAGCCGGCCAAGGAAGTTGTCGCGATCTTCGGTTTAGACATCTCTGTACCCTCTATGCTTGCTACTCTGTTGTTTCTTCTTCACTTGCTGTTCCGATCGGTTGGTGGTCATACAGGCGTCGGCCGACAGGTACCGCGTACCCAACACGTTTCTTAAGAATCGCGCCTACCGGACAGACTGAAATTGCCTTGTCCATCACTTCCGCATCGGTACCCTTTAGACCTTGCTCTGAATTAACGGCTATCCTTTTTTCCACTCCCCTGCCTACGAACTGAAACACGTTTTTGCCGTCCACCTCCTTTGAGGCGCGCACGCACCGACCACAGAGCACACACCGGTTTCGGTCGAGAAAGATGTCTGGATGGGAGGCGTCCACATCGCGTTGAGGAAACTGATAGGGATACTTGGGTGCCGTGATCCCGAAGCGGTACGCGAGAGCCTGAAGCTCACAGCTGCCGCTCTTCTCACAAAACATGCAGAAATGATTGCCCTCCACAAAGAGCATGTCGATGATGTCGGTTCGCAGTTGGTTCACCTTTGGTGTTTCGCTTTCCACCAGGATCCCGTCAGCGATTGGCTGCGTACAGGCGGACTGCGGCCTTCCGTTTACGAGAACCGTACATATCCTGCAGCTACCGTGTGGTGTAAGGTCTTTGTGTGCGCAGAGGCGTGGGATGTATTTTCCCGCTTCGTCGGCAGCCTGCATAATGCTCTGCCCCTCCTGCCCCTGGATCACTTCACCGTCCAATAAGAAAGTGACTACCTTTTCCAAAGTCTTATCTCCATGAAGATTCAGGTCTTAATGGTCATCTATGAATGAGTGGACTCCCGGCCCACTATGTTGACTGCCTGGGCGACGGCCTCCGAGAGATCGAAGCCTGGTTGTCGGCCGTCGGTTGCCGGCTTGACTCGGCGTTCGTATTCACTCCGGAACCTCTTAAGCGTTGACAGAACCGGATTGGGTGAAGTCTGTCCCAAGCCGCACCGGCTCGCCATCTTGACAGTTTGAGCCAGTTCCTCCAGGTACTGCAAATCCGCCGGCTCACCCTTTTCATCCAGGATCTTCTCGATCCTCTGTTTCAGCAAGACATTGCCGACTCGGCAGGGGGTGCAGTAGCCGCAGGATTCCTCCACGAAGAACTCCAGGAAGGCGTGAACCACCTCCAGCAGATTGCGCTGGGGCCCGAAAACCATCATTGATCCACCGGTTGGAAAATCGTCGTAGCAGATGGTTTTGTCGAACTCCTGGCGACCCACCATCTGACCGCTGGGTCCGCCTACCTGCAGTGCCTGTGCGTCCTCTGCACCAGCCAGGCCGAGTATCTCTCTAAGAGATGTGGATAAAGAGACCTCGTAGATACCTGGCCTCTTACAGTCGCCCGAAATGCTGAGTAGCTTGGTACCGGTACTGCGATCGGTACCGTGAGACGAAAACCACCCGGGACCATGTTCCATGATACGAGCTGTACAGCACAGTGTCTCAACGTTGTTCACCGAGGACGGGTAGCCCAGGTAACCACTCTGGGCTGGAAAAGGAGGACGATTCTTGGGGTCTCCCCTGAGCCCCTCACAAGAGCTGATCAGTGCGGTTTCTTCGCCGCAGATATAAGCTCCTGCTCCCATCTGAATTCGGATATCGAAGTCGAAATCTTCGACTCCGCACACGCTCCTCCCCAGGATACCTTCTTCACGCCTTCGTTCCAGCACACTCTCGAGGAACTTTCGAAGGTAGGTGTACTCGCCGCGGAGATAAACGATCCCTTCCTTTGCCCCGATTGCGTAGCCACCTATCGTCATTCCCTCAAACAGTAGATCTGGATATTCAGTGAGAAGGACACGATCCTTGAAGGTGCCTGGTTCGCCTTCGTCCGCATTGCAGATGATGTAGCGTTTGTCAGCTTTCGCCGCTCTTGTGAACTCCCATTTCATTCCTGTGGGGAAGCCCGCCCCACCCCGGCCCCGTAGCCGGGCTGTCTTAACATTCCGTATGACCTCCACCGGACTCATAGCCAGTGCTTTTTTCAAAGCGGACCCAGGCTCGAAGTCGGTCAAGATCACGGGACCTCGCAGCCTGATGTTGTTCTGGACCATGGATGAAACAAGGTCGTGTGCGTTGTTACCGTCTCCCAGTTCCTTGACCAACTGCGTGGGATCATGATTCTCGCGTAGTTCCGCGACAATAGTCCGGGCAGTGTCCGAGGAAAGGTGTGTAACCACAACGTCGTTAATGAGGGCTGCAGGAGCTTGATCACACATTCCGATACAAGGGGTGTGAGTCAGTGAGATCTTACCGTCTTCGGTGGCCTGTCCCATCTGAACTCCCAGTTCTGATTCGAATGCCCGGGCCACCGTCTCAGAGCCATGCATCCGGTCGATGATGTCGTCGCAAATGCGGATTACCACATTTCCATTAGGTTTCTCGGAAAGAAAGGCGTAAAAGGAAACGACACTTTCGATCTCCACTCGAGGAGTCTCCAACCGCTGCGCGATCAGATCCACCGCTTCACCCGAGACCCCACCAAAACGGTGCTGGACCTCACGGAGTATGTCCAACAGACGAGTTCGATCATTCCCCACCTCTCGACATATCTGATCGAGGACTACTTCGACTTTCTCGCTCATCTTCCTACCTCATCGAGTTTCCACCCCAGGGTGAAACTCCTATTTAGTCCGCTGAACTTCTTGAAGAATTGTGGTTATTCCACATCCAGCTCAGGCCAAAAACGGATTTACTTTGCTGTCTCGTGTTAACAAGCATTTTCCATTCCATTCTCATCACCAGATCGGGCAGGAGTCCGGTGGGCTCCGCCACTATTGTCTCAGCGAGTTCCTGGGATGTGAACCGGCCGCGACCAAAATATCTTAATGGGTCAAATCGCCCAGGCTGGATTTGTGTGGATTTTTGGGTGCGGGGTCGTTTAAGGTAATGGCATTATGACCAACAGATTAAATCGACGGGAGTTTTTGGCTGCAGGTGCCGGTTTGGGTGCAATGGTTGCCCTTCCAAGTTCGGAGAACACCCTGATTCCGCGACGGGTCTTAGGTAAGACCGGGGTCGAAGTTTCGAGGTTGGCATTTGGCGGGGGAAGCCGCTTCCTGATGTATGAGGAGGAGGAAACGGCGCTGAAGATCCTCAATGAAGCGATCGATTCCGGGATCAACTACCTGGATACGGCAATGGCTTACGGCGATGGGGAGAGTGAGACCCGTTATGGAAAGGTTCTCAAGTACCGCCGTAAAGAGGTCTTCTTGACAACCAAGGTTCAGACCCGCAACTACGATGAGGCGATGAAGGCCATTGACGCGAGCCTCAAGCGGCTCCAGACCGATCATGTAGATCTTCTTCACATACATGGTCTCGGGAAGATGGATGATCTCGAGAAGATTGAAGCGGGGGACGGGGTTTTGAAAGCTCTTTACAGGGCCCGGGATGAAGGCATGACCCGGTTCATTGGGATGACTTCCCATGCGGATGCCAATACGATGAAGACTGCGATTGAGCGGCACGATCTGAATTGCGTCATGATGGCATTAAACGCCGCCACCAACACGGGTCTGTCAACCGGGTTTGAGAGGATTGCCCTTCCCGTAGCACTCAAGAAACAGCTGGGTGTACTCGCTATGAAGATTACGGGCCAGGAGCTTCTCGTGGGCGAAGGCGTTGGTAAGACGAACATTAAGAACTTGCTTCACTACTCGATGAGTCTTCCGGTAGCTTCATGCGTCGTAGGTATGCCAAAGGCCGAGTACGTGAAAGAGAACATCGAGCTTGCGCGTAGTTTCTCTTCTCTGAGCGAAGCTGAGAAACAGAAGATTAGAAGCGCTGTCGAGCCTTCCCAAGCTGCCTTCGACAGGTTCATGAGAAATCATCGCGACCATCACTGCGTTTGAGGTGGGAGTTGGGGGCTGGGAACGGCGAAGGGGGAAAGGGTAATCGGTTATCGGTAATCGGTCCTTCGTGTCTCCAGGTGTCCTTGGTGCCTTGGTGGTAAATCCCTCAGCTCAGGAACTTCAATCTCACGACGCTCGATGCAAAGCTCGAGCCATCCATACCACGGTGACGACCCCTGCGACCAGTAAACTCAGGAACATCAGAATTGCTCCTGATTGCGGATCGGTCCATCGAACCGGTTCCATGTACTGCGCAAGGATCGTCCTGCGCATCTGATCCCTCAGAAGAACCATCGAAACAATCGTGAGCAGCAATGAGAAGACAGCCCCGTATCTGAACGGACTGACATGCTCGCCTTGGATTCCAAGTGCGGTAAGGCCAATCGCTGTCAGGCCAAAAACCACACCGCCTGCAAGTGCCGCTACCCCAAGCGGATTGGACTTCAT
>JAUVSF010000465.1 GCA_030597245.1 Acidobacteriota bacterium | reverse complement strand
CCAGGCCAGAAGAGCCACGTCTCCGCGCTCCACAACTCTATACTGCTCGTGCCTCACGTCCCCATCGAGTCGATGCGAGGCTTCCTTAAGGGCAGGGACCTGCCACCCTTCGAACGCGAGCCCGATCGCGAAATATGAACCTCGTAGACTCATCCGGGTGGCTCTCGTATTTGCTCGATGAGCCGAACGCCGGCCGGTTCGTCCAGTCCATCGTGAATACCGAGGAGTTGATCGTGCCGTCGATCGTAGTTCTCGAAGTCTACCGTCACCTACGGCGCTCCCTTGGCATCGAGACCGCTGCCCAGGCCGTCTCAACATTGACAGACTGCCAGACCGTTGACCTGACCCGGGAGATAGCGATTCTCGCGGGCGAACTGGGCATCAGGTATAAGCTACCGCTCGCGGACAGCGTGGTCCTCGCTACCGCCCGTAGCTTCAACGCGATCCTGTGGACGCAAGACTCGGAATTCGAGGGCCTTGATAACGTCGAGTACATTCCACGATGCTGAATCTCCCGAAGTTCGAACGTGCTTTCGCGCACGCGGGACCCTATCTTTAGACAGCGCCCCGCCTGTATAACCGACCGACACTGAAGAATCGTAAAGCTGTGTCGGTTGGGCCGACACTGCTCATTCGATGTTTCAGATTAGTGTGCGGAGAGCCCGCGTTCGGTCGACTGAACATCGGTTATCGATTAAGAGTTAGACAGCGTCAAGTCCTAACTCGGAGCCGCCACATGAATCCTCGACGAGTGAAGCATCCAGTTCGTCGACTGGCCAAGCGAGGCTTTCGAGGGTATCCAGTCGGCACCGTGGCCTTTTACGGTCCGGACGACAGGCGTGCGACGAAGGCAGCGGTGGGGATCATACCTTCCGAAGACGCCGAACCGGACGAACTGGGGCGGTGGATGGTTGAGCACGGCGATGTCCGCCACGACATCTCGATTGGCAAGGAGATTGTCGCGTTTCTCAAGCGGCACGGAGTCCGGTCGGTGGTCATGGCGGACCGGATCATCGGCTGCCCGCACGAGGAAGGGATAGACTACCCTGAGGGGGAAACGTGTCCCGACTGCCCGTTCTGGCGCGACCGCGACCGGTGGACCGGCCAGCCGAACCCTCCGCCCAAGTAATGGCATGATCCTGTTTCGCTGCACGCAACGAGCGTTGAAACGATTCCGTTTGACGCCCGAGTCTACGCCACCCGTGCCGACGAGCCGATTGGGCGCGTGGTATGTGAATCTCCTGAACTACGGTCCCCAACGGCTTGTTATCTGCCTGAGTGAGCGCACGCTTCTGCCCGTCTTGCTCCCCGCGCGGAACTCCGAGTTTCCTGTGCGTTTCGGGCAGTACCTGTTGCCGGTTCTGTTGGGAATTGGGATTCCGGAGCTACTTGCGCGGGAGGAGGCCGCGGCGGCAACCGACCACATCATCGCACGCACTGCGAGTCGGCAGATGCTCGGCACGCTCAACGACTTCTCACGGTGTGCCACGCACCGTATGGAGGATCGAGCGCTGCTCGAGACCGCACTCGCTCTTGCCGAGATGCCGTCCAAGTCGCTCCACTACGATTCGCCAGATCGCGTGACGCGGGGAGGCTTTGGACTCGACCCAAGGCAATCCGAACACGCTGTCTAACACGCGCCTGGAGCAGACGCGTTCAACGTGGTGGCCAATCGAATCTGGCCAGCGCGCAGCTCAGGCGCCGACCGTTGGGCGGACCCAGAAAGACTCTGTGCTCAGGCGAAACACCTGGTGCCTATCCGGGCCGCCGAGGGCTGTTCACGGTTCATCCTGAAGGGTGACCGACATGCTCAAGTACATCGAACGCAAGTCCGGATATCGGCACAACGGATCCGCATGGATCGGGAGAGTGAAGTTATCTAGGTCGGGACGGACCATCTGCTTCAAAGGCCGTGCCCTTGTACCGACCCATGCCCAATCAGAAGAACGCTTTTTGCAGAACAGACCTAGGAGCATTCCATGACAGGGCAGCCCCCGAAGAACAAGCATCGTGGGACACCAGGCTTCTTGATCAAGTTCTTCCAATTGGCCCTCTACATACCGATCCAGGTGGCCTTCATCCCTTTCGCCATTGTTGGACTGGTCGATGCGATCTTCAAAGAGATGATAATAAGCAGGAAACTGGGCGTTTCCTTCACGGCGATCAAAGCGCTTCAGTACAGATGGATCATGCACTACTTCGACACCAGACCGGACCCCATTTCTGTGGCATTTACCAAGAAGCTTCCGTGTGAGTCACATTTTGGTTTATGGTCGACTTTTGGAGCCCTCATCATTTCCCAGCGGCTATTCGGTTTCACTACAATTTTCGGGCGAGTTGCCGAACCGGGGAAAGAGACCCCGGTTTCCACTGCGGGACGCCGGGTGCTCATGTTCGACGCGATTGTGGAGAAATACGTCGACGAAATGGAGCAGATTGTCATCCCTGGAGCCGGCTTCGATCTAGTGGCTTTGCATTTCACAAAGGCAAAGAACACCAAGGTCTTCGAGCTCGACCAGGCCGAGACACTGCATGTCAAGGTTCAGACCTTGAAGGATGCAGCCATAGCACATGACTGGATCACCTATGTTCCAGTGGACTATTCAACAGAATCTTGGACCGAAAAGCTACTGGCAGCCGGTTTTGACAAGACGAAAAAGACCCTGTTTCTTTGGCAAAGCGTTTCTTTGTTCCTGGAAGCTGGCACTGTCAAGAAGACACTCCGGGAAATGGCCGGTTTAGGCGCGGGTGGCTCTATCATCGCTCAAGACCTCTACTCCAAAGCATTCATCTCGGGTGAAACGTCAAGAATAGTAAAGAGGTCCTTGAGGATGCTGGATAGAATGGGAGAGCCATGGAAGTTCGGGGTAGATATGTCAGATGACCCCGAATCGGCGGTTGAGTCCTTCCTGGAAGACTGTGGGCTCAGAATGACAGAGTACTTCCAATTCGGCGAGAAGCTAGGTATTGAACCAATCTACTGTGTTGTTGAGGCTGAAAGACTGGATCGCGTATAGACCCCTAGCCCCAAATAGGAGAGCGTCGGTGTAGTCTTGAAGCCGCTGCTGAGTCATTGTTGGCCGCGGCTGCCCTTCCCAACGGCTCATTTCAGGACGACATACTGCTAGTTCTGTGTCGGACGTTGCACGGACCCGATAGAGAATAGCCCAATCCCGGCGCGCTACGTTTCGTGCGCGCACGGCGCGGCCCACAATGTTGGCAGGCCCGCGGGGCCAGAAAGGACGAAGACCGCGATCTGGATCTGCAACCGAGGGTCTTCGTGCGCACTCCTCGGACGGGCCGCCCAACAAGTCAATGCTGCTGACAGGCCGGCCAGGGCCCGGCCTGCAGCAGATTGCCGAGCCGTTAGGAAGTCGATAGTGTCACTTGCGATGTCTGCACAGCGTATGTACACTTAAGACATGAGTCAGCTTCGGTTTGAGTGGGATCCGAAGAAGGACGCAGCCAACCAGCGAAAGCACGGTGTCAGCTTCGACGAAGCCACTACGGTGTTCTCCGATGAACGCGCCCTCCTGATAGACGATCCTGACCACTCCGACGACGAGGAGCGCTTCATTCTTCTGGGGCTGAGCGCCAGCCTGCGGACGCTGGTCGTCTGCCACTGCTACCGTGAAGCCGAGGGCGTCATCCGGCTGATCTCGGCGCGCAAGGCGTCCCGGAAGGAGCGAAGCGAGTATGCAGGGAGATGGGCACTATGAGAAAAGACTACGACTTCTCGAACGCACGCGAGAACCCGTATGCGAAGCGCCTCAAGAAGCGGGTCACGATCCGCCTCGACGAGGTGACCATTGCTTACTTCAAGCAGTTGGCACAGGAAAGCGGTATTCCCTACCAAACGTTGATCAACCTTTACCTTCGCGACTGCGCTGCGAGCAACCGTCGTCTGCGAATGGCCTGGAAGCCTCCGAAGTCAGCCAAGGCCGCTTCCTAACACGCGCCTGGAGCAGACGCGACGGACATTAGTGAGAACACGAACTTGGAAGGCGCGCAGCTCAGGCGCCGACCGTTAGGCAGATGCACAAGATCCTCGATTGTTGCAGATCGAAGATGAGGGCCTCCTCATGAAAATCGCTTCATACTTGATCCTGTCATCCCTCATGGTTCTCTTCGGCTATCTGGTCTTCCGAGTTACGGTCCGAAGGGAATATGAAAGAAGAGATAGGCTTTCTGCATTCTCAACATCACTCGAGTGTCTTGTCTTTGCTCTTCATGCGAATCTCTCCTATACCTTCCTTCCCGCAAGATGGCCAGCTCTTCCATCTCTTCCGGACAACGAATTCCATAGTGCAGTTGGGTTCGGCATCCTT
>JAUVSF010000689.1 GCA_030597245.1 Acidobacteriota bacterium | reverse complement strand
CCGGACAAACCCCGAGGACTCGTCAATCGCTGAGAGCCTGAATCGCCCGATTATTGTCGGACAGCCGTTCTGCCAACATACGGGCAATAAACTGGTGGAAGGCCGAGGCAAGTTCCGGGTCGTTCCGTTCCATCCGGCTCAGGGCCTCAGCGGAGAGATAATAGAGCACACTTGGTTTACCGGCAACCACGGACGCTGTCCGGGTGGTCCCAAGATACATGCTCACTTCCCCAACCACAGTCCCTGCCCTCATGGTCCGGAGTCGGATCGCTTTCGTCTCCCTGGGACCGTCGCTTTCCTCTTGGGCCTCCTCTTGCACCTCCAGTTGGGCAGCCAGTTGTCCGGACTCGATGAAGTAGAGACCATCGGAGCTCTCCCCCTGACGCATTAAACGACTGTCCTCGTCAACGACTCTGCGCTCCAGGTAGCACATGAACTTCTCCACGTGGGCCTTCTCAGCGAACACCTCCAGCAAGTGTTCTGACAGCGGTTTTTCATCTTCGCGATGAAGCACATTCTCTCCCAAGAGAATCTGATTCTCACACCATTCGATGGCATGATCCCGGTCAGGGAAGATTCGGAGAGTTGTACGATCTTCTGCTGAAAGAACCGTGCGCTCCAACTGACGCATAAGGTCTGGGGGAACCTGAGCAAAACCCAACCTGACTCCTCGAGACTGGGCTAGCTGAACCATGCGGGAAAAACAGATTTCTCCCGAAGAATCCAGCCCGGTTACGCGAGCAAAATCGAGGACTACATACTTCAGCACTTGTCCATCGTTCGCCCTCTCCCAAACACGCTGGTAGAGATTGTGGGCTGTTCCGAAGAAGATGTAACCCTGAAGCCTCAGTATGAAGATCTCCTCCCCCCGCGTCCTGAGAATACGACGATGCTCGATCGGGCGGTCAACGTTGCTCGTTGCCCCCACACCTGATAGCGCCTGCTTCACGACGTCCACACTGCTGTACTTAATCACGAACAGGATGACCGCTATCACCAGGCCAAAGACGACGCCGTCAAGAAAACCCTTGACCGCAATGACCAGGAGAATCGCCAGAACAATAAGATAGTCGGACCTGACCATCCTAAACCAGGCGTCGTAGACCCATTCGATAAGAAAACTCAGACCGAGAAAGAAGAGCAGGCCCCCAATCACGGGCCGAGGCATATAGGAGAGAAGCCCAGCGCCAAGAAAGACAGCAAGCAGGCAGAAACCCGAAGCGATCACTCCTGTTAGACGGCCTCCCGGATTCAGTTTGTGGCCCAGAACGGAAAGACTCAGGGTGAGGTACCCCATGGGGCTTCCTCCGAGACCTGAGACGACATTGGCAATCCCTGTGGCTCGTAACTCTCGATTCAGGTCAATGTCCCGCTGGACGATCAACTCTAGTCCGCTGGCATTCAGGAGAAGCGAAACCACCCCTATTAGCAGGATGGTGCCAATTTGAGCAGTCTGGGCCAGAATCAAGGACCAGTCCACCTGAAACAGGCCCGCATAGTTGACTGGTTGCCACAAGGGCCCACCCGGGAACGGCCCAAGGAGAAATCCCTGCTCCCTGGCCAGAGTGAGTGAGGTCCCGGTCAAAGCCAAGACGACGTAGAACGTGAGAACCGCGAAGGCCACAATGAGTGGCATAGTGAGGTAATGGCGGTATCTTCGCCCAACCACCAGCATGAGAACCGCAAAACCAACTCCCGGGAGCCAGGTCACCAGCACCTGCCCCTCGAACAACTTCGGGAGAGAGGCTGGGCCAGATGAAGATTCGGTCATCACTCCCATGGCCTTTTGGGCCAGGAGTAATCCGGTACCGGCCAGGAAGCCGCCGCTGACCGGGTAAGGAACAAAGCGAACCAGGCTGCCCAATTTGAACCAGCCCAATCCGAAAAAAAACAAGCCGGTTAAAACGGACGTCAGTCCAATCGCAACGACAACCGCAGCAAACGTGTCCTCAGGACTCGCGGAACCTGGCATTCCCGCTGCGATCGAGCTCGCGAGCAGAGCCATTACGACCGCAGGACTTCCCTGCAGACAGGCAACGGAACCTCGGAAAGAACTGGTCAGCGCGATCACAAGCCCGACACAAAACGCCCCTGCCAGTGTGATGCCGATCCCCTGTGACAGATGAACTGAAAGATCACCCGAGAAAATCAGCGCGGCGAACGAGATTTGCAGAATGACAACAAGGATTCCTGTAACAAGCCCGGATGTTAGTTCGGGCAGCCAGTGAATCTGTCGTTGCCCATTGTGAAGGGGGTTCATTCTTCCTTGTGCCAGCTGCCCACCTGATGCAGTCGGATAAGCTGCGAGTCAACAGGGTGTTTATCATCACTCGGGACTTTTGTGTACTCTCCATCGGGTGACATCTCCCAGGACTTGACATTGTCCTTCATGTGCAGTCCCAGGATCTCGTCCCTAAGCGCGACCTTTAGCTTAGGGTCTTCAATCGGGAAAAGAGTTTCCACCCTGCCTTTCAGATTGCGTGGCATGAGATCGGCGCTGCCCGAGAGGATTTCCTCATCACCCCCATTATGAAAATAGAAAATCCTGGAGTGTTCAAGGAACCTTCCAACAACTGAAGTCACAGTGATGTT
>JAUVSF010000296.1 GCA_030597245.1 Acidobacteriota bacterium | reverse complement strand
GTGACAAGCTAGAAGCTTATCTTCCGCTGCGGCCGGGAGAAGGAGGATGACCTTCCAGGTCGTCGATAAGGATCGAGGTGTTGGAGCAATGTGACAAGCTAGAAGCTTATCTTCCGCTGCGGCCGGAAGAAGGAGGATGACCTTCCAGGTCGGCGGGTGGCATTGGAGCTGACCCGGGGGTAACAGGCTGGCGATTAGGCTGGGGATATGTGTTCTTCGAGCCAGTTCGTGATTTCTTCGAGCTCCGCCCGGTTTGTGATGATCTTCTTAACGACGAAGTCCTCTCCCTCTGCAGGAAGGACCCTGAGTCGAAACCCGTTGATGCGAAGGAACACTGCCGTCAGTCCAAATGCGAGGCGCTTGTTCCCATCCACAAGAGCGTGGTTCAAAGCGAGGCTCTGCATCAATGCGGCGGCCTGTTCGGAAAGAGACGTGTAATATCCAGATCTCGGCCTGGCCAGGGCGCTCTCGAGAAGGCCGAGGTCCCGAATACCGGGAGAGCCGCCGAAGCGGGAAATGAGTTCAGAATGAAGGTACATGGCTTCTTCTAGGGTTGGGAAGAAAGTATCCACGGATTCGGCTCCAGCGGTCATTTGGCCAGGCGACTCAGCAACTCGCTGTTCTCTTCCAGGACTTCATCCATGGCCTGGCGGAAGACCGGGCGAATACGCACTCTCTGAAGATGAGACGAAACTGCTTCGGTCAAGATGCTTGATATTCGCTGGTTCGACTGCCTGGCGTATTCTCTGAGTTCAGCGAGGACCTGACAATCCAGCTGAGAACTGAACTTTTCCAAACTCTTGTCCATATTCCAATTCTATCATGAAAGATCAAGAATCGTCATGATCAACAATTCCTCAAACTCTAAATCCTATGATTCAAACCACCAAGGCCACGAAGGAGACATCAAAACTAAATACGTGATTCTTTGTGACTCTTGGTGTCTTAGTAGTGAGGTTTCGAGTTGTACCGACTAGTTGCGCCACTCCGATTCCATCACTTCCACTCGGCCGCGCATGCCGGCTACCCTGGCCTCCATTTCCGTCATGAGTTGCTGGAACCGAGGATGATCGCGCAGGTTTTCCAGCAGCCCGTCTTTTGCTGTCAAATCATACCAGGCGTAGCCACTCTCCACGGCTCTTTCCATCCACTGCACCGCTTCTTCCGTTTCGCCCCTTGTTGCATGGATAACCGCCATGTCTTTGCGCAATTCAGGGTGTTGGTTACCGTTCTCAATAGCGGTCTGATTGAGACGCATTCGCTCGGCAAACAACTCTTCGGCTTTGTCTTTTTCCCCAAGTCTCCAGAGGGCAACGCCGAGGTAGGTTGCATACGGTCTCCACCACGTCAAATCCTCTGGTGTCTTCAGTTCGTAGGCCTTTTCCAGATTCTCCCGTGCTTGGGAGTAGTCACTCTGCCAGAGATCCATATAGCCGGCTAACCACCAACTGAAGGGAATCTCCGGCTGAAGCGCAACCAGGTGCCGGCTGGCCTCTCGAGCCATTTCCATCCGGTTCTGCAGCATGTAAATCACTGCAAGGAGTCTGTACCGGGCAGGGTGATCCGGCGAGATTTCCTCTGCCAGCTTCTCCGCTTTTTCATACTCCACAAGCGCCGTGTAGCACGCGACCATCTGCAGGAGGGGTTCGTCGCTTCCCGACCATATCTCTCGGAACCTGTGAGCTTCCTGCAGGGCTTCATCAAATTGCCCTCGATAGCGGTAAATCTCGGCCCGAGTCAGGTGAACGGTGACTGCAAACATTGGGTCATGGACTCTGGTGATTTCCGTCAAGGCTTCGTCAAACCGACCCCTTCGCATGAGAAAGCGAGCATATTCCCGACGCGCATTGGAGTGGCGAGGATCAAGTTCCAGCGCCCTCTTGAACTCCTCATCAGCCGCTTCCCCGTCGTCCTCCCAGAAGTCCAGCCAAAGCCCCATGGCTACGTGTGGTTCCGGCAACGTTTCCCCGAAACGGACCGCCATTTTCGCCGCTTCGCCAAACGTCTCCCAGGGTTCCGCTCCGTATATGTAAGCGAGCATGAAGTAGGATTCTGCAAGTCCGGCGTAAGCCAGAGCATACTCGTTATCTTTCTCAATCGCTTTCTGAAAGTATTCCACGGCTTGACGCAGGCCTGCCGGATTCTCCTCGGTGTGCCGGAGGAAGCGTCCCTGTAGATACAGGTCATAAGCTTCGACACTGTCATGAGGGCTCACCGCAACATCGGTCTTCTCCCCAGGCAGGAGTTCCACCTCCAGTGCGGCTGCCACCTGGAGCGCGATTTCGGTTTGCAATGCGAAAACGTCAGTGAGTTGCTGATCGTAATTCTCAGACCAAAGGACACGACCTGACTGTGCCTCTACAAACTGAGTACTGATCCTGATCTTGTCGCCGACACGCCGGATCGTTCCCTCGAGGAGAGTCGCCACTCCTAATTCGGCTGCTTTCTCCTGCGGAGATTCTTCAATACCTCTAAAGCGATATACGCTTAGTCCGCTGATCTTGGAGAGATTGGCGACGATATCTTCGGTCAATCCGTCGGCCAGGGCCTCCTGGGTGGAATCGCCGCTTGCATTCTCGAAGGGGACAACGCCGATGGACGTGTCTACAGGGGGCGATTCGAAGATTCCCGAAGACCAGAGAACGATAACCAGCCCAATGAGAGCAGCCGCAACAGGTCCCAGCCTCCAGTCCAATCCAAATTTACCTTTAGCCGGTGGAGTCACCGGTGGGAGCAGCGCAGTGTCACTGTCGCGCGAGAGGCGTTTCAAATCTGACAGCAGTTCTTTAGCCGACTGGTAACGCAGGTCCGGATCTTTCTCCAGACACTTGTTGATGATGTGCTCCAGTTCATCGGGCAGTTCTGGATTGATGCGCACCGCTGGAATTGGAGCCTTGTGCAGGATCTCGTCAAAAACAGCTCCAGAAGTAGTTCCCGTAAAGGGCAGTTTCCCTGTGGACATCTCATAGATGACCGTGCCGAGTGAGAACAGATCAGTTCTTGTGTCCAGTTCCTCGCCGCGCACCTGTTCAGGAGACATATAAACCACGGTCCCCGCCGGACTACCGGGCGTCGTCAGTCGTTTTTCCACTACTGCCGGCTGTTCGGCACTGAGCTTGGCCATTCCGAAGTCAAGGATTTTTGCGTGACCATCCTGAGTGAGGATGATGTTGGCAGGCTTGATGTCCCGGTGGACGATACCCCGCTCATGGGCTTTCTCCAACCCCGTTGCCACCTGGGTTCCAATGTCCAGTATCTGATCGATGTTCAAGGGAGCTTTTAGGATCACCTCCCTCAGTGTCTGACCTTCCAGAAGCTCCATCGAGATGAAAGGTTGACCCTGATCCTCGACGAAGTCATAGATTGTACAAATGTTGGGGTGATTGAGGGCCGATGCAGCACGAGCCTCCCGCTGGAACCGTCCCAATGCCCGGCGGTCTTCCAGGAACTTCTCCGGGAGAAACTTCAGGGCGACCATACGGCCCAGCCGGGTGTCTTCAGCCTTATAGACTTCGCCCATGCCCCCGCCGCCGAGTTTCTTGATGATTTTGTAGTGGGAGACCGTTTTTCGGACCACGCGTCCCTCTTTCGATAAATACTCATTCTAATGGTAGTTCGCCGCCGTTGCGAACGCAACGGAAATGGGCGTTAGGTCAGGATTTGCGCATGCGACACGGCTAGCCCGAGCGAGATGACGTGCGTTCAAGGACGACTCGCAGGAGAATGTCCTGGTGGTAAATCCACAGTTAAGGAACCTCACGGAGCCGGCCTGAGGGCAACCGTATCAAGCTTTAAGATCTTCGACGATTTTCTTGAACTGCCTGGAGTTTTCGGCCACCTGATCGCTGTATCGCGGGTACATACCAACAATCATTCCATCGTTGGGTTTGATGTTTTCCAGGGCAAATCGGAAAGCATTGTTGATCTGTTCGGGCGAATTTGAAAGTCGACCAGCCGCAAGCACTTTGTACGCAAGACAGGTCTTTCGAGTTTGGCGAATCACCCGGCACATCCGCGCAGGGTCCTCCGGCAGGTAGATCTCACCCAGCGGCCGTGTTCCCAGTATTTTCTCGAACTCCTCGTTACTTCTCGTGAGGTAGTAAAGAGAGGTCATGTAGAAATCCACATCCCAGTCTTCTGACTCGGCCTGCTCGAGGAACTCCGGATCGTGCGTCGAAAGCCCGACCATCACGCCACTATCTCGAACGGCTTTCAGGAAATCTCGAACTTGACCGACCTTTCCCTGACGACGCTTTCGTTCGGCTGACCCGCCGTGATGAACGATTCCGATGGGTGAGAGTTTTGCGACCTCCTTAATCAGTGAGTGATCTTCTTCGATCTGGCTGTGACTCAAGAGCATCCACTGCATCTTGCCACCCAGCTTGCGGTGCTCCTTGAGGTCGCTCATGGCGCGTTCGTGATGCGAGAATTGCCACGTGTTGATTCCGAACTCCCAGCAGCGGTCCATCAATTCGCAAACGTGATCAGGTGTCGACCACTCCAGCATGTGCTTACTGTAAAGCCTGTTGAAGTGGGAGTATCCGTGGATCGGATTACTCCCGATCATCAGGCGCGAAAGGGTGAATCGACCGAGCTCGAGAGTTGGCATCGGTGACTCGTCGACCCCAGGACCGGCTTGACTGCTTCCTGTCACAGCGGCTTCAGCTGCCATAGCTTCAGACTCCGGGCTGCAGGCCATCGCCAGGCCGGCAGTAATACTAGCGGCTGTCTTGAGAAAATCGCGGCGCTTCTCTTTCATCGTCGTGGCTCCTTGAGAGAGGATGGTTGAATGCAGTTTACCCGTTGTGCCTTCTGATTGCCAGGAAATCAAGAATCTCGGCATCTCTCACCAGGTTGCGTAGCGAGGCACGTGAAGAGCACTCGGCCTGGAGGGTCTGGTGCTCAAGTTGTCACTGCGACCCTGAGACACGTATGTTCAACGATCAAGTCCCATCTTTTCTCATGTCGTCCCGCGATGCGGGGCTCGGATGGTGTGGGTACCGATAACCCAGGGCTTGCTACCCTCCTTCGTCGGGCACCCGCCCTGGGCTCGACACATAGCGTCCTTCGGACTCAGGTCCCGGTGGCACCTTACAAGTTCTCCCGCCTAAACAGCGGGGCGACATGCTGACAACACAGGCTGTGCGCTCTGGGTTGCCGGCAACACGGGACAGTTGAGTCCCGCGCAGCGGGACGCGATGTGCAGAACCCAGGGTGGGGCGTGGGGCTTGCCCCGCGGCAGAACCCCGGGGTAACAACGATCAACACGATTTCAGTCCTTAGACATTCGAGCTTGAGATTTGCTTCGAATTTCGAGCTTCGAGCTTCTGCTGTCACAGGCTCTACTTTGTCGTAATCTCTACGTGGACCTCCTCTCCGGGAACGATATCAATGACAATAGGCTCAGAGGAACCAGGAGAGGCGTGAACGTACCGTTCCGCATCGTCCATGGAGTAGCTTCCGGTCTTGGGCGCGGAGAACTCCCGTGAGACGACCTGAACTTCCACTCGGTGTTTGCCCGGAAACGGGCCGTGCGGCTGATCGATATTTATCTTGCCGCTCGATCGATAGTGTATGTAGGCCCGGGCAATGGGTGTATGGTCGTCCTCAGGAATAAAAGTAACCCATCCCCAGAACAGGGGTTTCCCGTCCAGCTTAACCGTTCCCTTTACGGCCGTGCGCGTTCCGTCGGACAGGAATCCGCTGCGCCGGAGCCATTGTGCGAGCAAGGGTTGCCATTGGACAAGTTCGGGATCTCCGGGAGCTAAGCCCAGTCCGTGGTCGCCATACCCGAAAATGTGCATCTCGGCCGGTACTTTCGCCTCGAGCAGGGCTTGGTAAAAGAGGATGGAATGGTTGGGTGAAACCAGCGAGTCTTCGTGCGTTTGAACCAGGAATGCGGGAGGTGTGTCAGTGGTGACGAGCTTGTGTGTGGACACGAAGTCCGCTCGGCTTCGGCGAAAGAGTTCGCCGCTGATAGCCGCATATACCAGGACAAGGAAGTCGGGCCTGCTGCTCAGGCGCTCAATTGGGTCGTCCGCCTCGGGGTTACCTGCGTCAAACTGAGTTCCCGTGGCGGAGGCAAGGTGCCCTCCCGCCGAGAATCCCAGCATCCCGATACGGTTTGGGCTAATACCATATTCGTCGGCATGGTGTCGCACATGGCGCACTGCGCGTTGCGCATCCAGTAACGCGGTCGAAGGTTGGTAGGTTGGTTTGAGGCGGTACCGCAAAACAAAGGCCGTCACGCCAACTGAGTTCAGCCATCGCGCGACCTGTAACCCCTCGTG
>JAUVSF010000287.1 GCA_030597245.1 Acidobacteriota bacterium | reverse complement strand
GATTGTGAGACGGAGTTGGAATGGATTCGGGTTTGAAAGCCTGGCCAGTTTCTCGGAAGCCTTTCGGTAGTCTCCACGCTCCAGGAGGATCAGAGCCTCGCTCGACCCGGACTCGGCAGGCTGGGCGAAGGTTAGGGCAACCATTGAGATCAGGATTAGTGAAGCCAGAAGAAACGGAGACTTCGTAGATGCGGGGCTGGGAGCCCCGCTGTCGGCGGGGACCAGGGCGTCGCGGAACTCATGCCGTCCCGTAAACGGGACTCTCTTCATGTGGTTGCCTCTTTCCCAGGGCTGACGCCCTGGGCTCTGCACATGTCGTCCCGATCTGCGATCGGGACTGACCAGGCCCGAGTACTCTCCTTCACCTGATGAGCATGTCCCGGTGCGGTGTTGAGGGGAGGAGCCTGAGCGTTTATTACGCAGCACTCGTACGCGGCTGGAAGCCTCATCACCCGTGCCTTCGGCGGGTACAGCGGCAGGGATGTCGGTGCCACGTTCGCCTTCGACATGCTGTGGACATAGACTCCCAATACCCTGGTGCGGGCAAAATTCGAACCCCGTCTCGGGGCGGTATGTGTCGAGCCCAGCACGTGAGTGCTGGGTTGGGTTCGCCACTCTTATCGAGTCCGTTAGGACGGCATGAGTTTCTAAGATTGGGATCCGTTCTTCTCCTACGCCCCAAAAGACACTTGCGCGAGGTACGCCTCTCATTCTGGATTCTGGGTTCGGGGCCCGGGTTTCGGGGTTTCCACCTGGACTTCTCACTCTTCACCCTCGAGTTGTCGTATTCGTTCATTGAGCGTGGCCAGTTCAACAAGCAGCTTTTCCAGCTGTTCGTAATACTCGGCCGAGGGCAGTTCACCCTTCCGCAGCTTTAGATCCTCGATGCCCCGCTCCAATTCCTGTCGTTTCGGAGCCAGGTTCCTGGCTTCGAGCGAGTGGTAAGCCTGCTCGGGCGGAGATGAGAGATAGGCCAGGGACGCCTGGTGACTCAAATCGTCGAGGACCGGGTGCTCGGTCTGGGTGCGTTCGCGATCTTCGTACCAGGTGGCGAGTTTCTGCTCACTGAACGCAAATACCTCTTGGAGGGAAACCTTGCCGTCTTTGTTCACATCTGCTTCGGCTGCTCCGGCGCCTTCGACAAAAAAGGACAAAAAGAGGGGAGGGCGGCGCTCTCGTTCGCTGCGAGTCGCTGTGATGATGACTCGGTTCTGTCCACTCAGTTCCTCGATCAGTCCTCCGCTGGAGCTGGTTGCCACGACCGCGCGGATTTTTGCCGAACCAAGCGCGTCAAGAAAGTCGCCCAGGTCACTGCCGGTCAGGTCAGGGCCCTTGATGTTGAATTTGTAATCCCGCCCGTCAAAGGTCCCATGTCCGATCAGAAAGAGCCAGACAGTCTGGTTCTGATCCGCAGCGGCCGTCTCGAAAACACTGAGAATGTCGGTTCGGCGCTGTGTCCGCCCGTCCAGCCGATGAACCATAGCCTTCAGCTCGTCTCGGCATATCTCTTCTATGGAGGCGCCCCACTTCTCAAAATTCTCTTCATACTCGGGCATTCCGCCCAGTCCCGTGATAATGACACACGTCTCTCCTGAGTCGGCCCAGCTGACGCTGTGTGCCGACACAAGTACCAAGATCAGGATCGAAGCCAATTGAGCCATGGCTTTAAACCAGCCCCCAGCGCTTTCGATAGATCCAGTCAGCGAAAAGAAGACCAATCAACAACAGGAAGTTAATAGGCATATCCCACAATTCGAAGGTTCTGGTGATCGAAGATTGAGACTCGGTAAAAACGATTTCTTCGGGGAGTCTCCAGGCTTCCGACACCGGATAGTAGCGACCTCCAGTTTCTTCAGCCAGCCTTTCCAGGTAGCTCTTCTTCTGCACTGGGTCGAAGAACTCGGCCTGTCCCGTTTGGGCCAGAAAAAAGGTCTCACTCGAACCGTATTCGAGTTGAGTGTTCGACTCGATCTGAGATTCCAACCCGGGTGGAGACGAGGCCTTCACCTCTACCCGGTGGAGGCCATCCTCATGGGCGGACCAATCGGCGGTATAGACGCCTTCCTGCTCAGGATTCCAGCGGAGCGAAAGTTGAGTAGTAAGGCCTGAGGGAGAGACTATTCTCGCTTCAACCTGGGCATTGTTAACGCGAGTGAAGGAGGGGTCATTTACTTCAGCTCTGATATGGATAGGTTCATTCTGAGAGTAGATCTCCCGATCCAGTTCTACCGCGACCTGGTCTTTTGCTGATGTGACGAGCCACCGCAGGATCTGTCGCCAGAAGATCTCGTGGCTCAGATCGGCGTGCTCTCGAAGCATCTGCCAGCGCCAACTGCTGCTGCTCAGGAAGACCAGTCCCAAACCACGTCCGTAACGGTGAAACACCAGCAGCGGAGCCTCTGTACCTGACGGGTTACCCACAGGAACCGTATGAGCCAGGACGGTCGCCCCGGGCTTGACATCCCGGACCAGGTTGCGATCACTCATGGCCGGCAATTCACTCCAGATGGCCCGGTTTTCGGGAGGATCCAAGGCCAGCTGAAGGGCTGGATGATTCTCTCCAAATTGAGTTAAGACGATCTGGCTCTCAGCTCTCTGGTAGGCGTCGGAAGATCCGATTCCGCCATCTCGACCGGGGTTACCCAGCCAGACCGGCAGAACTTCTTCGATTGGAGTATTTCTATAACCGCCGCCGGACAAAGTGGCGTTCCCGCCCATCATCAGCAGGCCGCCTCCGCGCTTGCTCACGAAGTCCTGGATCATCTCCATTTGACCGTAGGTGAAAAAAGCGGACTCAACATCGCCAATGAGTAGCGCCCTGTACTCGAAGAGTTCCTCTCTTTCGGTGGGAAAACCGGTTGCCAGAGTCGTTTCTTCCTCGATGCCTTGTCGATAGAACTTGTTCAGCGCCGTGCGAAGCAGCGATTCGAGACGAATATTTTCGTCGTCGCTGAGGGCCTGGCGGAGGAATTTGTATTCCCAGCGGGGACGGCCCTCGACCATCAGGACTTTGGGTTTCGAATCGTCAACCCGGATAATCGAGTTTCTCCGGTTGTTTTCGACGATCTCCTCGCCCTGAAGCGGCCAAAACTCGAATTCGTATTCCCGGATTCCTTCAGTCTCTTGATAAAGCTGTATCTCGGTAGTTGTCAGTCCCGAACCCGGTGAGAAATAGACTTCGGTTGAGTTGATCAGAGTGCTGCCCTCTCGAACTTCGAGTGTGCCTCTGGCGCCACCGAAGCCAGTTTGCCTCAGGGTCACACGGGCAACCGCGACGGAACCCGGGAGGACCCGTCGAGGAAAACTGACCTGTACGACCTCGACATCTTCTTCCAGGACTTCGGGGCCTACGCCAACTGTGTGAACCGGGATCTTCCGCGACTTCAGTTCTCCGAGTACCCTTTCGGCTTTTCGATAGCTGTTATCCGCGCCGTCGGTGATGAGAATGATGCCGCCCAGGGGGAGGTTCTTTGTTTCGGACAGGACTTTTTCGAGTCCGGCACTAATATTCGTCTGCTCTTCACTCCAGTCGAGCTCATCCAGGCTTTCGAGGCGGTTCGCAGCGCTACCGAATCTCAGGAGACGGAGTTGGAAGTTCTCGCTGAGATCTGACAGGAACTCGGAGTCGTCAGCTAGAAGTCGGGTGATTGGCTCACCACGCACCTGACCCGAGTCCACGATCCCCATACTCGCGGAGTTGTCAGCTAAGATCGCTACCAGCGCCTGTTGGGGTGCCAGTGTAGACAGCGTCAGGGTGGGCCGCATGACGAGCAACATCAGAAGCGCAATGAAGCTAGTCCTCAAAGCCCAAAGAGACCAAGTCCTCCGCCGGGTTCCGAGTTGCCTTCGATAGAGAAAAAGCAGGGCGACTGAAACAGCCAGGAGCAGCACGGCGAACTGCCAGACATGGATCGGTCCCTGGAAGGAGAAGTCTCCCTCTCGAAAGTAGAACCATCGGTATTTAAAGAGGATAGCGAAGAGCTGTTCCATCCGGAGTTTCTATCGGGACGACCTATGCAGTTAATTAAGAATCGATGACCCTTTCCTTGTTTCCATAATACCAGCTTTTTCTATATCTACGGGGTAAGTGACGGATGGTTCCCGATCTATCCGACACTCCGGACTCGGCCGGTGTGAGTACATTTGTCACCGCAGGTGGTAAGTTCGCAAAGAATATGGGCCTTAATTCTGCACCTGGGGCAGATGGCGACCTTTGACAAAAGGATTCGGGCCACGTACCATGGATAGGCCATCCTGGGTTCTTCGGGTCTTCTGTTTGGAGGTTCCATGTCATTTAAAGTCGGCGATAAAGTTATCTATCCGAATCAAGGTGTTGGTGTTATTGAAGACGTTACTGAGCGAACAATTGGTGGGGAGGCGACCGAATTCTATATGGTCCGACTGGCTGCCAGTGACTCCACGGTGATGGTTCCAGTGTCCAATGTTGACAACGTGGGCATGAGAACCCTCAGCAGCGAACAACAGGTTGAGAGGTTGTACACGATCCTGGGTAGTGATTTCAGCGAACCCGACCCGGACTGGAAAACCCGGTATAAGCTGAACTTGGAGAAGATGAACAGCGGAGAGATTTGTGAAGTCGTTGTTGTGTTGAGGAACCTCTACTACCTCAGTTTTCGCAAGAGCCTCTCCTTCCGCGAAAAGAGAATGTTTGATCGAGCCCGCGAATTGGTGGTTTCCGAGATTGCCACCGTGAAGCAAACTGAGCTTGCCAAAACTGAACTGGAAGTCGATCAGATATTGGATGAAACCTACAACAGGACGGTCGAGGCGTTAGTCGTCAGCAGTAGCTGAGATTCGTCTGTAAGCGTGACGCTAGAAAACGCCCAACTACCAACTACCAACTCCCAAGATCGGTTCAATGAACTCAATACCTCGATTTCCACGGAGTTCTTAACCACCTATATTTCAGCAGGTTAGAGGGTTCCTGAAATGGAGTTTCAAGTTTGGATTTAATTGGGAATTGGTACTTGGGATTTGGGAATTGGGCCTGTTGCGATTTGAGCAAAGGACCCATCAACCCCCGGGCCCCAGCTTCCTCAGAGCTTGTTCGGTGACCTCAATCGTCCGCTCGAGCGCTTCATCCGTATGGGCCGTGGACAGAAAACATGCCTCGAATTGCGAAGGCGGCAAATAGATGCCTTCGCCGAGAAGAGAGGTGAAAAACGTAGCAAAGGTGTCGGTAGAGCACTCTTTTACGTCGTTGAAATCTCGGATCGGCTCAGGATTGAAGAACATCGTGAACATCGAGCCGCAGTGGTGGATCTGGACCTCGATGCCCGCAGCCTCGGCTGCACTGCGCATCGCTTCGCACAACATTGTGGTCCGCTGATCCAGCTCTCGATAGGGATCATCTCTTTGAAGGATTTCCAGCGTTTTGAGCCCGGCTGTCACAGCCACAGGGTTTCCTGAGAGAGTTCCTGCCTGGTATACCGGTCCTTCGGGAGCAACCTGCTGCATGATTTCTTTTCTGCCCCCGAATGCTCCGATCGGTAACCCTCCGCCAACGATCTTGCCGAGACAGGTGAGATGAGGTTTGATCGAAAACAGCTCCTGAGCGCCACCGAGGGCCAGCCTGAACCCTGTCATCACCTCGTCGAAGATCAAGAGAGCGCCGTTCTCCTCTGCCAGTTCGAGCAATCTCACTAGATACTCGCGCGGAGGGACAATCACGCCCATGTTGCCCGTCACAGGTTCGCAGATAATTGCGGCAATTTCTTCCGGGTAACGCAGGAAGGCTTCTTCGACTGCCTGAATCTGGTTGAACGGCAGGCCTATAGTGTGCTCGGTGAAACTGGCAGGGACCCCGGGAGTGTTTGGTAACCCGAATGTAGCCACGCCGGAGCCGGCTTGGACCAGGAAACTGTCCGAGTGCCCGTGGTAGCACCCGTCGAATTTGATCACCTTGTTTCTGCCGGTGTAGGCACGCGCCAGCCGCAAGGCGCTCATGGTGGCCTCTGTCCCGGAATTAACCAGGCGGACTTTCTCGACGGAGGGCACCATCTCACAGATCTGTTCAGCCAGTACCACCTCCCGTTCAGTCGGAGCTCCGAAACTGGTGCCTTTTTCGACAACCCGCTGGATCTCTTCGACGACCTCCGGATGGGAGTGACCCAGTATCATGGGGCCCCAGGAGCCGACGTAGTCGATGTACCGGTTCCCATCTGCGTCTGTGAGATAGCAGCCTTCTGCCGAGGCAATAAACTTCGGAGTCCCGCCAACGGCTCCGAAAGCGCGAACCGGGCTATTGACTCCACCCGGGATGACCTTTTGTGCTTTCTGAAACAAGTGCTCACTTCGAGAAGAAGGTGGGTTTTTCATAAGTCGAGGATGAACAAATTAATGGCGGTGGAGGGACTTGAACCCCCGACTCGACGGATATGAGCCGCCTGCTCTGACCGACTGAGCTACACCGCCT